>CAZHJW010000261.1:0-2516 GCA_964533265.1 uncultured Pedosphaera sp. | reverse complement strand
ACCGTTCGGCTGCCTCGTTGCCGATGATGTAAGGGATGCCTTTAGGCATCGTCTCACTTTTCACTGGCGCAGTCAGATAGGGCGTATCAGCCATGGGAGCGCATGGTGGCGAACTGGTTAGCCTGAGGCGAGGCAAAATCGCGACATAGACGAAAAGCGAGTTTTATGCTATAGACTCAGGGCCAGCGCGTTTAAAAAACGAACTGAAATGGAGGAATAGATATGAGATCTGCGAACCCCGCACTAAAAGACAATACCTTTACTCGATACGTTGACTTGACCGATGAGGACCGGATGACTGTGATGGGCACCGTCCAGAAGGCGAGCGTCCTGATGCTCATCCTCCTTGTCACCGCCTCGATCACCTGGAGTATGGTGTTTAATGTGGTTGATGGTCGGCTGGCGGTGAACTCAAACTTTATGGTCTTCACCTTTGGCGGCTTAATTGGAGGATTAATCTTTTGCCTGATCACCTGCTTTAAGCACGAGTGGGCGCCGGTGACCGCGCCAATTTATGCGGCCTTTGAAGGCTTGTTCATTGGCGGCATCTCCGCCGTTTTCGAGAGAATGTATCCGGGAATTGTTCCACAGGCGGCCGGACTTACCTTCGGTATCATGTTTGCCCTGTTGGCTGCGTATCAGTGCGGACTGATCAAAGCTACGCCCAAATTAAGGAGAGGGTTAATGATATGCCTTATGGGAATCCTCCTTGTATATTTGGTAAATTTTGTGATGCATCTGTTTGGAACCAAGGTGCCTTACCTCCACGAAGCGAGCCCGATTGGCATCGGCATTAGCCTGATTATTTGTATTGTTGCCGCTCTTTTTCTAGTACTGGATTTTGATTTCATTGAAAAAGGAGCCGAAATGGGAGCTCCCAAACACATGGAATGGGTGGGCGCCTTTGGACTCATGGTTACACTGGTTTGGTTGTATGTAGAAATCCTGCGTCTATTAATGATTTTGCGAGGGAGCGACTAAATAAGACTGCTTCTCATTGCTTTTTTGGAATGGCTCCGGTAAATCGGAGTCATTCCTATGTTGAAAAAGCTCATTTTCTTTGCAGGCGCTCTCGTGCTGTCTCTTCAGGCTGCACCCCGAGATCCTTTTAAACAAATCGATGACTTGCTGCCCACCCCTGATGAGCAGCGTCGTGCCTCCGGAGCTCCCGGGCCTGGATATTGGCAGCAGCGTGCTGATTACCTCATCGACGTTGAGTTGGACGAGGCGAAGCATCGCATCATCGGCAGCGAGAAAATTACCTATCATAACAATTCGAAGGACACACTGGATTACCTCTGGATGCAGCTGGATCAAAACCTGTTTGATCCCAAAATGATTGCTGCCCAGTCCCGGACAACTTCAGGCCTGAGTGGTCTCTCCTTCAATAATTTCGAAGGCCTACTCCAGGCCCAAAAGTTTGATGGGGGCTACAAGATCACCGCTGTCAAGGATGTGTCAGGAAAGCCTCTCAAGCATGTGATCGTGCAAACAATGATGCGCATCATCCCTCCGAGCCCTCTAAAGCCCGGCCAGAAAATTACTTTTTCAGTTGATTGGAATTTTAACATTGTGGACGCCACCAAGATGCGTGCACGCATGGGCTATGAATATTTCAAGGAGGACAAGAATCATCTTTACGCCTTGGCTCAATGGTTCCCGCGTATGTGCGCATACACCGATGTGAATGGTTGGCAGAATAAACAATATTTGGGCACTGGCGAATTTGCTTTAGAGTTTGGGGATTACCTCGTGCGTATAACCGCTCCGGCCGACCATATTGTTGCATCTACCGGAGAGCTTCAGAATCCTGAGAAAGTTCTCACCAAAGAGCAGCGCGAGCGATTAAACAAGGCGCGTACTGCCAAGAAGCCAGTATTCATAGTGGACCTTGAAGGGGCTAAAGCGAACGAAAAGGAAAAGGCCAAAGGAAAAAAGACCTGGATCTACAAGGCAGACAATGTGCGGGACTTTGCATTTGCAAGTTCCCGTAAGTTCCTCTGGGACGCGATGGGAGTTGATCTCAATGGCCGGAAGGTCATGTGCATGAGTTATTGGCCTAAAGAAGGAGAGCCTCTCTGGAGCCGGTACAGCACCCATGCTGTGGCACACTCGGTTGATGTCTATTCCAAGTTTACCTTCGATTATCCCTACCCGGTGGCTATATCGGTTAACGCTCCGATCGGAGGGATGGAGTATCCAATGATATGCTGGCAGCGTCCTCGCCCCGAAAAGGACGGCACTTACTCCAAGCGCACAAAGTACGGTTTAATTTCCGTAATCATCCATGAGGTGGGGCATAACTGGTTCCCAATGATTGTGAACTCGGACGAACGGCAGTGGATGTGGATGGATGAGGGCTTGGATTCTTTTGTCCAGTTTTTGACCGAGCAGGAATGGGAAGAGGATTATCCTTCCCGTATTATGCCTGAAAGAGAAGGCGGGCTTCTCGGGTACTTGAAGCAGGAAAACAAGATGCCGATTATGACGGGGGCAGACTCACTTCAGAGCACCGG
>CAZHJW010000260.1:0-2538 GCA_964533265.1 uncultured Pedosphaera sp. | reverse complement strand
GAGAAAGCCAAGCGAGATGAGGAAAAGCGTAAACAGGAGGAAGAAAAGAAAAAGTCAGAATCGGAAAAGAAGAAAACCGAAGAGAAAAAGAAGGACTCTTAGAAATCCCTGTAAGTAAAAAATTACGATACCCGCCCCATCCAATGAAAAAATTTATTTTTACTCTAGCAGTTATGTTTTTTGGCCTAGTGGCTGAGGCGCAACAAAAGCAGAATTTCATCTTTATCATGGTGGATGACGCCGGCTATGGCGACTTCAGCTGTTACGGTCAAAAGCTTTTTAAGACGCCGCACATTGATCGCATGGCGGCCGCCGGCATGAAATTTACCCAGCACTACGCCGGCAGTACCGTGTGTGCTCCCACACGATGCAGTCTCATGAATGGCGTGCACACTGGCCATGCTTATGTGCGTGGTAATCGAGAAGTGCAGCCTGAAGGGCAGGCGCCGATTCCTGCCGATTTAGTCACCATACCAAAGCTCTTACAAAAGGCCGGTTACACCACAGGCATGTTTGGTAAGTGGGGCCTAGGGGCTCCCGGCTCTACTGGGGATCCAGTCAATCAGGGTTGGGATGAATTTTATGGCTACAATTGTCAGCGGCAAGCACACACGTTTTATCCAAAGCATTTATGGCACAATGACAAAAAAGTACTACTCGATGGGAAAACCTATTCGCACGATCTTATCCATCAGCAGTCACTCAAGTTCATTCGAGACAATGCCAAGAAGCCTTTTTTTGCTTACCTACCCATTACCATCCCTCATGCGGCGATGCAGTGTCCGGAGGAAGATGTCGCCCCTTTCAGAAAAAAGTTTTCGCAGTTTGAAGATAAGATTGGCAAGTACAGCCATGGCACACGAGTCCGCAATCCCGTTGCTTCCTTTGCTGGGATGATGACCCGCATGGACCGGGGAGTTGGGGAAGTTCTGGATTTGCTCAATGAGCTTAAAATTGCAGACAACACGCTCGTGCTCTTCACCAGTGACAATGGACCTCACTATGAGGGAGGCCACCAGCCCGGCTTCTTTAACAGCAATGGGCCTCTCAAGGGCCATAAGCGTGATCTCTACGAGGGAGGAATCCGCGTGCCGCTCATCGCCTATTGGCCCGGTGCGGTAAAGGCAGGCAGCGTGAGTGATCACATCTGTGCCCACTGGGATCTCATGCCGACCTTGTGTGATCTTGCAGGGATTGAAACGCCCAAGCATTCCGATGGGATCTCCTACGTGCCCACTTTGACCGGTGGCAAACAGAAGAAGCATGATTATCTCTATTGGGAATTCCATTCCTATGGGAATACGCAAGCCATACGCATGGGAGACTGGAAGGCGATTCGTTTGAAGGTGAAAAATAATCCAGACGCTCCGATACACCTCTTCAACCTTGCTCAAGACATTGGCGAAACCAAAAATATTGCCGACCTGCATCCTGAGGTTGTGAAAAGTATCGCTCCCCTCTTCAAGAGCGCCCGAGTGGAGTCCAGGAACTTCCCGTTATACGCGAAGCCCAAGCAGAAGTAGAACGTGAATCCTATTCACGACCACAACCGGGCCGCGTGGGACGCGCGTGTACAGGAAGGTAAACGTTTCACGCGCGCATCGAACGAAGATGAAATGGCCCGGCCACTGGAGATTCTTGATCCTCTGGGATGGCTGGGCGGTGATGTCACTGGCAAACGTATTCTTTGTCTTGGGGCTGGAGGCGGCCGACATGGGCCGATGCTCGCTAATGCGGGGGCTCGCGTCACGGTGGTGGATATTAGCCCCGAGATGCTCAAGCTCGATTGTGAGCTAGTCGAGGCAAGAGGGTTGCAGGTGCAAACAGTGGAGACTTCCATTGATGACTTGTCCATGTTGCCCGAAGCGGAATATGAGGCGGTGATGCAACCGGTCAGTACCTGTTACGTTCCTGATATCCGCCTTGCCTACCGGGAGTTGGCGCGCGTGATGCAACCTGGGGGAGTGTATATCAGCCGCCACAAACAACCTACCAACCTCCAGATTGATTTAGCCCCTTCTCCGAATGGGTTTGTGATGGATTCTCCTTACTATCTGGATGGTCCCCTGTCCCCGGCTAAACGTCCCGGGCCTCACCGCGAGCAGGGTACCATGGAATTTCTGCACCGTTGGGGGGATTTACTGGGAGGTTTATGTGAGGTGGGGTTCGTGATTGAGGCAGTGACTGAGCCCAAGTTCGCTGATCCCTCGGCACAACCCGGGAGTTTTGAATATCGTGGTCAATATGTTGCTCCCTATATTCAATTGAAAGCCCGGCGGACAGACCAGCCGGCAGAAAAAAGTGCTCTCTGGATTCCCGAGTAAAAGAAAGCGGTGGAATTGAACTGTGGGATGCTGGGGACACTGCGGGAGCTTTGAAACTCCTGCTGGCAAGGGCCCTTTACCGGGCCATGCCCCCTATCGCTCAATTCCACCGCTCCCGACCTATCGACTGTATTTTGGACGCAACCGCCGATAAGCGGGCTGGTGTCTGTGTCTCGTAACATGCCGGAAAATGGGGTCCTGCCCATGCCGGCTA
>CAZHJW010000259.1:0-2582 GCA_964533265.1 uncultured Pedosphaera sp. | reverse complement strand
ACCGTGGCACCGGTGATTTGGTCGTCGAGTTCCAACGTGGCGATGTTGCCCTCCACCTTGCCAGTCGCGCCAGGCACCTCGGCGATTAGGAGACTCAGCGGGCTCTTGCTGGGGCTGTGGGTGATTTCAAACTGCCGTGTGAAAATGTCGCCGGCGTATCCGGGTAGTTCGAGAATGCCTGACGCGCCAACGGTGTAAGATAAGATCACCTGATCGCCGTGCGTGTAATGCCCGCGCCACTTGGCCCAGTCGCGCGGTAGTGGGCCTTTGGAACACACAACGTTATGGTTGATGACCGGAGGATTGGGTTCGCTCCATTCACCCTTCGGACCGGCCCAGCCGGGAACCATTGGAGTGTGGAACGCCAGATTGCCAACCACTGTGGGCACGCCTTGCAACCCATCGCGGCCGGTGGGCAGTTTAATAAAGCCATTCTTCCAAGCGGCGGCAACGCGGAGGCGTTCAGTGTCGAAGCACAACGAAGCGTTTTGGCCGAGCTTGATATTCAGTCCCTTGAGGGCCGGCCGCCACGGCTTCCCGCCTAATTGAGTCTCCAAGCTGTAGGCTTGGAACGATCCAATGTCCATTTCGTCCCATTTTGTCTGCTTAACTTTAGGCTTCTTTTTTTTGGGCTTCTTAGGATTGGCTTGCCCAAGGGAATCCCCAACGGTAACCAGAGTCCATAAAAAGGCCAAAATTAGGCTCCAAAAACGCATGCCCCTCCTTGCCAAATTTGCACCATAATTGCGATAAAATAGTGCTTCCTTGCCTGTTGTTGGCCGGTTCGCTACAACTCCCTGCCCTTTGACTAAGCAGTTCTATATTACGACAGCCATTGATTATGTGAATGGCCAGCCCCATCTCGGTCATGCCTACGAAAAGGTGATCACGGATGTCATTGCGCGTTCACGTCAATGTCTGGGCCAAGAGACGTTTTATTTGACAGGGCTTGACGAGCACGGCCAAAAGGTTCAACAAGCTGCTGAAACCAGCGGTCAGGAACCACAGACCTACTGCGATAGGCTTGCAGATGATTGGCAGACTTTTGCGGAGAAGCTTGGGATTTCCAATAATGATTTTGTTCGCACTACCGATGTCCGCCACAAGGAGGTGGTTACTGAAGTCCTTCAGCAGTTATACGATAAAGGGGAGTTTTATCAGGATGAGTATGTAGGGTTTTACTCAGCCAAACAGGAAAGTTTTCTTACCGATAAGGACCGTAATGAGGAGGGTGAATTCGACCCGATCTATGGGGAGGTGCAGGAGCTGCGGGAGAAGAACTATTATTTTAAGTTAGGCCAACACCAGCAATGGCTCATAGATTACATTGAAGCCAATCCGGATTTTGTAGCACCCAGCTATCGCTGTAATGAGGTTCTCGGATTTCTGAAAAATGAGAAGCTGGAGGATCTCTGTATTAGTCGTCCAAAGGAGAGGTTGGAATGGGGTATCCCCCTGCCCTTTGATCCGGATTATGTCACCTACGTTTGGTTTGATGCCTTGACCAACTACCTCAGTATCCCGCGCAGTTTGGATAAGGAGTCAGAGTTGTGGCCCGCAGACATTCATGTGATTGGTAAAGACATATTAAAATTCCACGCAGTTTATTGGCCCATCATGCTTAAGGCTGCTGAATTGGAATTGCCTAAGCAGGTGCTGGTGCACGGCTGGTGGCAAAAGGATAACCAAAAAATGAGTAAGAGCACTGGTAACGTGGTGGATCCACTTGAGGTGATTGATGACTGGGGCTTGGATGCATTTCGTTACTACGTTGTGCGCGAGTTGGCGATTGGACCCGATGGCAACTGGACTGATGAAGGGTTTGCCACGCGTTATGGGGCAGAGCTGGCCAATGGCCTTGGAAACTTCGTCAACCGTTCGCTTTCCATGCTTAATCGATACCGCGAAGGTGTTGTGCCTAACGCGCATGCTGAGTTGGCCAGTGAAGCGGTTGTCACGCGGGATAAATTGGTGGAGCAATTAAAGGGCAATGAATTGCAGGCTGGGTTAATGACCATTTGGAGCTATATCGCGCGTTTAAACCAGTATGTGGATGAAACGGTCCCCTTTAAATTGGCCAAAGACCCGGAGCAAGCTGAGCGCTTGGGCGAAGTTTTGTATAATTTGACCGAAAGCTGTCGTTTGCTGGCAGTTTGGCTGCAACCCTATCTTCCCACCACCAGTCAGAGAATCATGGAGCAGCTGAATTTACCGACGGATTTGGTCAACATTGCAGTGTCAGGTTGGGGCGAGCTGGAAGCTGATCATAAGATTGGTGAGCCCGAAGGGCTTTTCCCGAGACGCGATAAATAGCCTGTCCGTGCATAAATGGGGATCAGGGAGATACGTACCAGTAGGCTTGACTCAAGGGACTCACGTTTTAGCATCACCTCATGCGCTCACTATCACTCCTAATCGCCGTCGCTATCTTCTGCCCCTTAGTTTTCGCCGATGACAAGAAATCTGGAAACGAACTCAAGGTTAAAATTAACCACAAGTATAATATCGGACAAGAGGTTATACGGGATTTCTTCCTCAAGAAGTTCGACAAGAACGGTGATGGCAAGCTCAGTGAGATCGAG
>CAZHJW010000258.1:0-2604 GCA_964533265.1 uncultured Pedosphaera sp. | reverse complement strand
CTTCCTTGCGGTAAGGGTGAAAGGACATGTCGTTTTCACCCACATGATAAAAGATCCCTTGAATCTCGACTTGATGGCCTTTGGCAGATAATTCCCTGATGGAATCCTTCACGAACTGGATGAATTTCGGATAAAGATGCCGGCTCTTGGCCATGCTGCCTTCAGGAGTCCAGTCGATGATTTGTGAACCGCTATGGGTAAACTTGGCAATGGCGATATTACCCTTCACCTTGCCGGCGATAGTGTGGGCAAAGCTAAGTTCAGGCCCAAAGGTATCGTAGTAACCGGTGAGCCCCAGTGGTTCCCATCCTTTGGAAACGTGGTAACCGACTCCAAGGTTATACTTGTAGGCGATTTTGGGATTGTCCTTGAGCAGGGCCTCTTTGCCTTTAAGGGTTTTTAGTTCCTGCTCAAAGGCGCGTTCGCCTTCCATGTTGCGGTGGCCAGCCAGAATAAAGAGCTTCACGGTGCTGCCTTTTTTGTAGGGCCATTTTTTTAAAGGACGCGGGGTATCGAGTTTGAGGCCGATGGTGTCCAGGTAGGCGCTCGCATAATTTTCACCGTGTTGCAGTTGGCCCAGCGTTCCGTAGTGGTAATGGAGTCCAACGGGGCGACCAATCTCAGCTCCCACATGAGAGGTGGGCACATATTCGGCACGTGGATCGGCGTTGGTCACCTCGCGTTGACCGAGGCTGATGGCATACATGCGTGGGCGCAGATCCATCCCCCAGATGGTTTTGGTGCAGAGTTCGCCGATATAGAATTTCAGGTTGGGGGTCTTGAGGTCGCGCCGCCATTTGGCCAGAAAGTTTTTCAGGTTTTTGCCGTAATTGGGCATGTAGTCCTTGTTGAACATGTCATTCTCGCCCTGATGCCACATGAAGCCTTCCAGGCGGTACTTGATTTTGCGTTTGTCCAGATCGGCCAGAGCGGTGCGGATGGTTTCCAGTGCCAGTGGATACATCTTGAAACCAATGGGTTCATCTGGGTTCCAGTCCCCCCCCAGATGCGTGCCTCCGGCGGCCACCTTGATAATGGCAATGGGCGCTTTGATGTGTTCGGTCACCTTGCGGCCGAAGCTGAGTTCGGGGCCCACGATATTATTGATTGGGGCCAGAGCCTCCCATCCCTTGGAACGGGTTTTGTTTTCGCGGCCAAGGCAGTAGGTGAAGAGGATTTTATCCTGTGCTTCCTCCAGTCCGGCGTAGGGAGGGAAGCGCTTGATATCCTTCACCTTGGAATCTGAACCCACCATGTTCGATTGACCGGCAAAGATGAAGACGCGCAATGTTTTATGGTCATCATTGGTTTGAGCAATAGCAGGGAAAGCTAAGGTCCAAAGAAGGAGTGTAGTAAAAATTCTCATTGGTTTTTAATTTTTTATGCGTACATCACCTTAGGTCCGTACGCATAAAAGGCGCTAGTAAGGAGTTGATTTTGAAGCAGTTCACCGGATTTTAAAGTTCATCGGTTGTAGCATCCATAAATGGCTGTTCAATGGGCGGGCCTTTGATTGGTATGCGTTGCGAAGAAGGAATTCAATGGCTTTAGTATCAATGCCCAGCGCGTTTAATTTTGAGAGCCGCTTGGCCAACTCACCGTGGAATATTTCGTCATCGTCGTCTCCCAATAAACTCGAAAGATCGAGCCCTTCCCTAGGCTTGGGCAGGTGCTTGATCTCTACCTTGCCCAGATTCACCTTGTTGCGAACGTGATTAAGGCTTGCGGTCAAGCCCCCGATGTTATCGATGAGGCCAAGCTCCTTTGCCTGTACGCCTGTCCATACGCGGCCGCCAGCAATCTTTTTAAGTTTCTCAACCGGGATGGACCGCGCCTTGGATACACGATCAAGAAACAGATCGTAAGTGAGGTCTACAAACGCCTGTAATTTTTTTGTTTCCTCTTCAGTCCAAGGCTTACCCAGCTGCATTTGGCGTGCGGCATCGTCGATTGCCACGGTTTCCATATTCACCCCTACCCGACGTAGTAAGGCATCAAACCCCAACTGCATTCCGAAGACGCCTATCGAGCCAGTGATTGTGTCTGCATCGGCAAAAATCGGCGCCTTAACGCACGCCACAAGGTAACCGCCCGATGCGGCGACATTGCTCATCGAGAAAACGATCGGCTTGGCAGTAGCCAGGTTGGCAATTGCCACACGTATATTCTCGCTTGCCGTGGCACTTCCGCCGGGTGAGTTGATCCGTAGCACTACGCCTTTCACCAGGGCATCCTCACGCAACGCATTAAGCGCTTTCACTGTTGGGCCATCAATTATCTCTCCGGCTTGCGGCTTGTGCCCGTCCATGATCGTGCCGCTAAGATGATAAACCACAATCGTCGGCTTCGTGTTCTTTTCACCATTCCCGTCATCAGACATCAGTGCCTTGAATAAATCAGTGAACCCGAATGATTTCGGTTTCTTTTTCTTGGGTGTGCCCCACTCAACGTTTCCTCCAACGCGGGTCTCAATCGCCTCCCGCATGCGGCCCGGTTCGACCAAGCGGTCTATCAGACCGTGCTTCTTGGCTGAGGATGGCAACATGAGGCGGTCCTGCTGCAATTGCCGCACCGTCTCCTGTGGCAGCTTTCTGCCCTTTGCAA
>CAZHJW010000257.1:0-2609 GCA_964533265.1 uncultured Pedosphaera sp. | reverse complement strand
AATGCTGCTCTCAGTAACTCCTTTGGCTTCGGCGGGCATAACGCGACCATTGCCGCCACCAAGTTTCATGGTTACGCTGCCCGGACAGCCTGAGGGCTGGAAAGGCAGCATATGAACTTTCTTTCGCTCATTGAGCACAAGCGTGAAGGCGGTGAATTATCGCCTGAGGCGATTAGTGAACTGATTGTCGCATATTCTGAGGCCAGTATTCCCGATTATCAGATGGCTGCTTTTCTGATGGCTGTGAATTTTCGTGGTATGAGCACGGACGAGACCCGTGCACTTACGTTGGCCATGCGTGATAGTGGTAAGGTGCTTCAATTCCCTGAAGACGACCGCCCTATTGTCGATAAACATTCCACCGGAGGGGTTGGCGACAAGGTTTCTTTGGTGTTAGCGCCTTTACTTGCGTGTCTAGGGTATCGGGTGCCAATGATTTCAGGGCGCGGTCTTGGGATCACCGGAGGCACGCTGGATAAACTGGAGAGTATCCCTAGTTTTAGTACGGAGTTATCTACTGAGCAGTTCGTTGCTCAAGTTCAGTCGATCGGGGTGGCGATGGGAGGACAAACATCAGAAATTGCACCGGCTGACCAACGACTGTATGCACTGCGTGATGCCACCGGTACCGTACCGTCAATTCCGTTGATTACGGCTAGTATTCTCTCCAAGAAATTGGCTGAAGGATTGGATGCATTGGTGATGGACGTGAAATACGGCAGTGCTGCATTTATGCGTGAGCGAGACGAGGCAAAGACACTAGCTGAAACGATCGTGGCGTTGGCCACCGAATGTGGAGTGGAATGTCGGGCTCTATTGACGAGTATGAATACTCCCTTGGGACGCGCAGCGGGCAATTGGTTGGAGGTAAAAGAAGCCATAGCATGTTTGGAGGGCCGGGGACCGGCGGATTTGGAGGAGGTTAGCATCGCCTGCGTTGCCAATCTTCCCAATGGCGATGCTGACAAGGCGCGCGAAGAACTGGCTAGTGGGCGCCCTCGCGAGAAATTCAATGAATTGATTGCCTCCCAAGGGGCTGATCTTAAAGCGTTTGAGTCGAAGCTCAGTAAGGAGGTGACTGCTCCAGTAGTGCGTGAACTGCAGGCTGAGCAGGATGGTTTTGTTCACAGCTGTGATGCGCGGATTATTGGCGAACTGGTTCGTGATTTGGGAGGTGGTCGCCAGAAAAAGGATGACCTAGTTCGTTTTGATGTGGGAATCGACCTTTTGGCCAAACCCGGCGATCCTGTAGGGGAAGGTGGGGTTTTGGCGCGTGTGCATGTCGATTGTGAAAGTGATGTTCAGTCGGCATTGAATCAGTTAACCAAAGCTTTTAAAATATCGGTTGATTCACCGGTTTTGGACGGTCTGATCGAGCAATTGGCCCCGTAAATCACACATTGACACATTTTTAGATTGCTGGCATGCTCCGTCGCTCCCCATCATGGATTCTGGGGTTATTTGACATTTTTGACCGATTTTAGGCAGATTTCATGAAACGCACATTCCAACCCTCCAATTTAAAACGAGCACGCAAGCACGGCTTTCGCAGTCGCATGGCGACCAAAGGTGGTCGGGCCATTCTTAAACGTCGTCGGCAAAAGAGCCGAGCTCGCCTAACTCCTGCCTGAAGATGAATGCGCCGGCCCGGCTGAGGCTGAAGCGTGCTATGCGGATCCGTCACCGGGCCGATTTTGCACACCTCAAACAGCAGGGTCAGCGACTTGCACGCGGTTGTCTGGTACTTAATTGGCAGGAACTTTCAGCCGGTGCAACCTCAAGATTCGCTGTGATTACCACTCGTAAACTAGGAAAAGCCATTGTTCGTAACCGTTGCCGGCGGTTGGTGCGAGAATGCTTCCGTCTGCATCAGCATGTCTTGCGCGTGCCGGTTGAAATGGTTCTGATTGCCAGGGCTTCGATGGTTGGGCAATCCTATGGGGCGGTAGAGCACGATTATTTGCGCCTACTTCATGAAGCCGGTTTGACCCAATAATGAATCCTATCCAATACATCCTGCTGGCACTACTCCGTTTTTATCGTTGGGCTATTTCACCGGTGTTGACTGCCTTGGCTGGCGGTCCGATATGTCGTTTTGAACCCAGCTGTTCGCAATATGCGATGGAAGCCGTGATGAATCATGGGGCATTGGGTGGCTCTTGGCTTACTGTAAAACGTTTGGCTCGTTGTCATCCATGGGGAGGGTGCGGGCATGATCCTGTTCCGGCTGTAAAGGGACCAACTTCATAATGGATCGTACCGGAAAAATAATCCTCGTTGTTTCGATACTACTGCTTATCGGAGCTCCTATTCTCCAGACCAAGCTTGGACCTAAGCCCAAACCTCCGGTTACTGATGCCAAAGGTTCCACCAAAGGCCCCAAGGTTGTTACTCGCGGTACCAACGAACCGCCCGTGATTAAGCCAGCACCTATTGATGGCAATGGGTCGCACACCAATACTGCTCCAGTTAATTCCTCTACCAACGCTGTTCCAGCAACGCCTGAAACGGGATCGAAAACTCCCGCGGCACCGGAAGTTGATGAAGTGATAGCTGTATTGGAAAATGATTTTGTGAAGTTCACCTTCACCAACCGCGGGGGCGGGGTA
>CAZHJW010000256.1:0-2613 GCA_964533265.1 uncultured Pedosphaera sp. | reverse complement strand
CCGGAGATTCCCCTGGAATCGTGATGCCGCAAAACGAGGTGTTTCCGGTTTTCGGATCCAAGCGGTGGAATTTGCCTTCCTTCCCGTTGAAGTAAATCGATCCATCGTTCCCCAATGCAATCGCGCGGTTGAATTCCACCACGCCGTCCTTGGTCTGGTGAATCACTTTCCCGGATCCAAGATCGATGGCATAAAGGGCATTTCCTTCGCCACCTTCCAGGTTGCACCACCAAAGGTTTCGGTCAGGATCGACGAGCGAGGTGGCGGTGCATCTCTTGGACGGCAGGTTTGAGAATACCTTGGTCTTATTTGTTTTGGGGTCATAACGGTAGAGCTGACCACCGGGGAGCCCATCGTTCCATTTGTATTTTGGATCACCTGCCCTTTGCCCGGCATTCAAGGTGCAGGAGAAGTAGATGCCGCCATCCTGTCCCTCGTCGATGCGGGCATGAACCTTGGTCCATGCGGGCTGTCCGGCCTTGGGAGGGACGATCTTTCCCATGTCCGCAACTTGGGTTAATTTGCTCTTCTTTGGATCCCACCTGTAAATGAGACAACGACCGTCCCCGCCTGCATCGTCTCCGTGATCTCCGATCCCGCTGTAAACGGAGCCATCCCTTGCCACGCATATGTCCCCCCAAGATGACCACAGACGCCTTTCTGCCGGTTGAGGCCCGAGCCTGTCGTGAAAGGAGATCTCCACGCGCGGGGCAACCTTTGCAATTTCAAATTCCGCGTATCCTTCCTCACCCATCGCTTGGCTCACGGCCTTGGGGATTTCCAGGAACCTGTCAGTCTGGATGGAGGCGTAGTGCTCCTTGACTCCGGGCAGTTCGGGAGGCCATGGGCGATTGGACAAATTTTCGTCACGCAGTTCCTCGTTGGTAGAGATCACAATCCGCTGGTTTGCCGAAAGGTTTGCCCGGGTGATCGTCCCTTTGCCATGGGGCAAAGTGATTTGGACGTCGCAAGCCGCCTTCTCCCCCAGACCAAAATGAACGATGGCCTCCTGGCCCGACGCATATCCGAAACCGGAAGCCGTTTCCTTCATGCTCAACAGCGACCTTGGGTTTCCTGCGCGACGCGCATCATAGATAGTAACCCGTGAACCGATACCCATGGCGTTGACCCCATCCGTTCCCTTTATTTCAACTTGAATCCAATTTCCGCCTTTGGTTTCGTTCTGCAACAGAAGGGAATCTCGCTCTTTCCACCAGCAAGGCATGACCATGTCCATTTTCCCATCCTTGTTGAAATCACAGGTTGGTCCGGGGGCGGAATAAATGATTTTCCCCTCCGCGATCATCTTTTGGAAAAGCTTGCCGGCGCTTTTGATGGATTGGTCCTCTTCCGTCGGGAAATCATTTACTGCAAGAGCGCTTGCCTGGAAGCTCGGAAGCTTGCTCTTCTTGTCGTTCCCCATGTTTTTGAAAATCAAGGGAGAAGGATTCCCATCCGGGTCGAACTTCACCAGTGACGCATAGATGTCCATCCTTCCATCGTTGTCAAAATCCTGCACCTCCAAGTGAGGGGATTTCATCGGCAGAGCCAACAAGCCAACCTTTTCCGTTTGATCTTCAAAGGTTGGTTCTCCGTTCTCGATGCCCATGTTTAGGTAAAGCCTGTTGGCCACGGGCTTAACCCAGGGACGGGAGAAATGCTGGCCTAGCAGGACGTCGGGCAAACCATCATGATTGACGTCCCCAATGGTTGCTCCACAGACCATGTCATCGCCTTTTGCATCAGGCCAATGAAAGGTTTTCGGGCTGCATTTGGCTTCTTTGAATTTTCCTTTCCCATCGTTGAGGAACAAGTGGGAGCCCTTTGTGGATACAATGAGAAGGTCGGGCCATGAATCAAGGTTCACGTCTTGGGCGGCAACCCCAAGCCCGGGGATTCCTTCGGGGATGCCGGCCTTCCTAGAAAAATCTTCAAAGTTCAGGTCGCCAAGGTTCCTGAACAAACGTGAGCTCGTGGTTTTCGATCCGTTGTAGCCCGGTATTGGGTCTTCACCAACCAACAGATCCAACAGACCGTCTCCATCAAAATCCAGAATTGCGGCGGAACGACCTCCAAAGGAAGGCGGACATGCCCCGTTCCCTTTCGATACGTTTTTGAACGCGCCCTTTCCATCGTTGCGAAAGAGGGAACAACCCGCAAATGCATGGCCTTGTCGTTCGGCTAGCTTGCTTCCCTCCGGAGCAGGCATGGACGCGACGTAGAGGTCGTTGTCCCCATCATTGTCGAAATCGGCGAGAAGTACCCCGGTCGCCCTGTTGGATAGCTTTAGCTCGCTTTGTTTATCCAACTTGAATTTTCCTTCACGATTCAGGAAGAGCAGGTTTGGCTTCGTCTCCTTGTAGTGAAAGGTGGCCACGTATAGATCCGGCCAACCATCCCCGTTTACGTCACCCCATGCGGCTCCATGTCCTTGAATCTTCGATCCCTCAGGCAGAAACCCGTTCTTCTTGCCAACGTCGGAGAACATGAAATCGGTTGGCTCAGCGCCAACAGCGACAACGCTTGGGAGCAGATAAAGTAAAAGAGCGATTCCCGAAATACTAATACTAAGGTAAATTTTATTCATAATGATTAATAAGCGGACAGTCGGTC
>CAZHJW010000255.1:0-2629 GCA_964533265.1 uncultured Pedosphaera sp. | reverse complement strand
ATGGTAAGTGTTTTTTTCATAATAATATCCGCCGGTTAAAAAGGGGGCGGTAAGGCGGAGACTAGAATGGTTCACACTTTATTCAAACCTTATTAACAGGAATAATGAGACGAGGGTTCGAAAGTCCCTTACTCGACAAGCTTGTAGGTGGGCCAATTTGAAACGGAAAAATGGTACATCAAAGGCGGTAGATTTGTGCCGCTGGAGTGATAGGTGGCCTTTCCCTTGTTGCCATTGAGGTTCACAGCCAGAAACGACAACGTTCGGTCTTTCAATTGCGGTGTGTCATTTTTCGTCGATCGGTTGAACAGAAGACCAGCCCAGGGCAGGCGCAATTCTCCGCTGTAACCGCTGTCGCGATCACCAGGCTGATTAATGGTGGAGGGCTGGTTGGTGGATTTGTAATTTAGGTGGACAGCTCGTTGAAGGGTATGAATTCCCTGGTCCGGCAGGTAGTGGTCTCGGTGAAAGGTGACATGCCGGTACGCCGGCTTCTCAATCTTGGTGAGTTTAGCCGGAGTCGGGATTTCAATCCACAGGGTATTCAGATGGTTGGCGGCATTATGATGAATCTCCCAGAAGAACTGCCCATTCCCAAGGGAGATGAAGAATTCTGCGAGATCAAGATTCTTCTCCGGGGCATATTCCACACTCTGGGGTCGAAGGTTTTTCGGTGGTCCAGTTTTTCGCCCCGTGCCCAGAGCAACTAAATTCGTATCGTTCACTTCATAAGCCAAATAGAGATAGTGGGTGTCCCAAGTCATCCATGCTTTCATGGGAACAGGATCCGTAGTTTTACCAGTGCCGCCATGGGGATAGACAACGGGGATAGGTTTGGCCTGTTCCCAGCAGGTATCGTTTAGCCTACCGTCAATAATGGGAGCAGAAACAGCGCGCGAAATGGGATCGGATTTTCGGGAAGGGTTGGCTCCACTTGCTAATAGCGGAGCCAATACCAACGATAAAACGATGGTCTTCATGGATGTTCTACTGTTGGTTCCATGGACGCCCGTGCGGAGGGGGTGGAGGCTGTTTCCAGTTCCAATCGGTGGTGTACTTGAAGTTCAGGTAAGGTGTAGGAATTATTGCCCCGTTCTTACTCTTTGAAATAAGCAGGGCGTCGAGTAGGGAACTAGTCAACAGGGTGCGTTGGGCTGGCCATGTGGGTTGGCCGGAATGAAACATTTTTTCAGTGCCCTTAACGAGGTAGGTGAAATGCATATAAGGGCGTGCTTCCTGGGTCCAAAAGGTGGTGGACTTCTTCTGTCCGTTGCCGGTTTTCCACGCCACACTCCACTCATTGACCGCGCCATTCAGCGTTAGGACATACGCACGCAGACCATCGAGATACTCTATAACGAAGAGGTCCGGTGACTTAACTAACTGCCTCAACGTTTTGTTTGGTTTGCGGGTAATGGGGCTATTCTTTAGGCGTTTAAGAGCATCACTAAGCAGATCTGGATCAAAAAGCCCGTTATCCATGGCATTCCAAACAGTTTCACCGGTTAAGGTGCGGACTTGTTTTACGCCCGTCTCCCCACCTTCGCGGCGTTCTGCCAGACATTGCACCATTTCAAGAGCATGATATCCGTAGGCATCAAGTGTGTGATAGGAAACGGCCACAATTTCCTTCAGCTTAGCTCCACGCTTTGTATCCACCGGCGGATAGCGCCACAAGGTCGGTAGGGATGAACCCGCCATCAGTGGCACTTTGAGTTCCGCTGCCGTGTCATGAAGCCATTTGGCATCGGCCCAGTTGTCTGCCAGATGTTTGTCCACAAACACCGGTACGCTTTGGCCAGTCTTACGAAAGACCTGCTGCACTTCATTAAAAAGTCGTCGCTTTGGATAAATAGTGTTGCCCATGGCATTCTTTGGGTATTTGCCGTGCTCGGCCACCAGCAATACGCCGTCCACCGCCAGCTTTCCGGTGCCGAGAGTTAGAGTTTGTTCGACAGTTTGGTAAATGGGCACCTTGAACTGCTTTGCCCATTTGCGGCTGGTATCGTTTTCTGGAACCTGATCAGTGTAAAGGGAAACCAGCTTCAGGTTCGGCCGTTCACCCTTGCCATCAAGTGTATGGGTCAGTAGTAGGCGGCTTACGATGACATCTGCGTGTGAGTTATGTCGGTACTCAGTCACCACCGCGGCAATTCTTTTTGGTGGCGCGGCACAGGCGGGGGTCGTTAGAGACAAAGCCAGGATGCCTAAGCAGGATACAATCGCTAGTTGCATGCCCAGAACCCTGACTCAACCTGTAGTCCGAGTCAAAAGAACAAGCGCTTTCTCTGCTTGCCTATAATTTAAATACATTTCAACGTCTGCTTTCTAGGCCGGCAATAATTGGTCTGTAAAAGAGTGTCATTATGAAAAGACTGTCTTTCGTCATCTGCCTTGCAAGTTTTGCCGCCGGTTGCGGTAAGAATAACCACGAAAAAAACAACGAAGAGTCCATTACTTCTAAAAAGGAACAGGTAGCAAGTAAGCCGAAGAATCAGTCGACTGTATTGAAGCCAGTATCGGAGCCGTCCGCGTTGTTGGAGGCTTGGAAGAAAGCGGGGTTGTCGTCAGAAGATGTAGAGACTTGGGAAAAAGCTGGGTTTCAGGTCGGGTGGATGCTGCCACATGT
>CAZHJW010000254.1:0-2634 GCA_964533265.1 uncultured Pedosphaera sp. | reverse complement strand
AGCCGGCCAGACAGGATTCCCCGCTTGATCCGAAATCGCTATGGACGTTACAGTTCTATTACCGTCTTCAGCGGCCGAAAGAGCTGATTTGAAACCGTATCCGTATATGGTAAGCGGTCCATCACGATAATAAACGGTCCCATCATGAGACGTCCCTGTAACGACCACGCGCCCGGTTTTAACCGCAAACGGATTGGGATTAAACTCGCTGGGTCCAACAGTATTCCAAACCTTCAAACGACGGGAAATGCCTTCAGAGTCAAACCCGATCACATTTTTGGTGAGCCGAGTCCCAGACTCAACAATCGACGTGGGAATCTCTATTAAAGAGTCACCCTTGATGTAGGGTCCAACTGGACTGATTGTCTGGGCCACGGTCCCGTCAGGACTATAGATTTGAATCGCCGTGGCGTTACGGAAACTGGATCCGCGGATCGTCATGGTATCCTGAGTCCGGTAAAATGAATTGTTGCCGACAGGAGTATTCCCGCCGTTTTTGGAGACCACACTGATAGTCGGTTTACCCCCAACCGGCAAAACGGAGTTCTCCCATGCTGTGTAGTAACTCTGGGCTCCCATGAAAGCGATGTTATCGGGAAACTTCACGAAATCGGTTGTTCCAGGACCATAAATATGCGCCCACTGTTGGTTCACCACCGGGGGAGCCGTGCTGTTGCCATCCACACTTACCTCACCCTGCCACACCACCTCATACCCTCCAATGTTGTGCTCGGAATTAAATGTTAACGTAAAGGTGGTGGTGTCTTCTGCCGGAGCCCAAATACCAGGCCCATTATTCGCTGCTCCCAAAGGTTGACTGGCTTGAGGATTTGCCCTGACACCACCTGAAGTCCAACTGGCATCAGCAATCAAGTCGTTGTTTCCCGTCGCGTATACATTGGGCGCCAGAAAGCCTAATGCTCCGATGCCGCCCGCGTTTGGCGCGTTACCGCCATTGGCATTAAATGTACCATTTTCCTCGAAGGCAACGGGCATCCCATTAATGGGTATTAAATTCCTGGCACTAAAAAGAAAATCCGGCACGGTTACATTCCGTCCAACAATTTGAGTAAAATACTGCGGTCGACCAGCGATATTGTAGCCGGCACCTGGCAAACCCACCGTGTTTGGGAGATCGACGTTTAGGTTCGTGATAAAATGGTCTTTCCAAACAAATGATGCTCCATCTGGCGTTGTGTCCAAAAGGGAATCATAATGTAACTTCACCATTTTAATCTTATTAATTCCTCCCCTGTATGCCCATGCCATTTTCCCAACACCTGGACCGGTGAAGGCGGTGCCATCCATGAAAGAACCGATATTGGGTGCGGTTTGAAGGTGGTATAACGGGTTACCTGCACTCAACGGGAACGTAGGGTTACCCGGAGACAACACAACGCCTCCCCCATTTCGAATGGGGAAAACCGCCCTTGGATTTGGGTTATATATTGGCTGCCAGGGATTACCATTCAGACGGACTTCGTTGCCCGGCTTAATGGTACGGCCCGGGCTGGTGGCCAGAGTCTTGTGTTCGCTGTAGGCATTTTGAACGCCCTTCACATAATCAGCTGGAGAAACCGCCCTGTACGGATTGAATTCCATGGCAATGGTGTTGGTGGAGTAAAGATACTTCAAACCACCCGCATCATCCAATGTGAGAGCGTGCCGGGGCTTGTAATGTCCTCCGGCGGCATTCATGCCGTCATAATAAACCCCAAAATTAAATTGGCTGGGTGGAGTAATCCATGTCAATTGAGTATTGCCATAAAATGCATCAATTATAGCGGCAACCGCACTCCAGGCATTACCCGATGTATCGTCAGTATATTCCTCCATTTCAGCGATCAGGCCGGCATAAAACGCCGCTCCACCTGGCGGAGCGGTGGCAGTGCTCAGGTTCAATCCTGGTGCCTGATTATGAATCAGCCTATATGAATACTGTACATTATTGATTCTATCTGTCTTGCCGGTGTTAATCGGATCCAGTGGGTCATAGTTATTCAACTTGGTTTTCCAGATCGCCACACCCAAGGCTACAGTCTGATTGGCATCCAGCTCATAGGTCGTGTATGCGTACCTGTGAGGATTTCCCAGTCCCAACCGATTAACCATATAGCCAAGGGTAACGCTTTTGATATCAATCAGGTTCTCATTTTCTGCCGTTCCATTAAGCCAATAGGTTGCGTAGTTTTGAGAAAAACCATGAGCCGTTAAATCCAGCCCTGTCGAACCTGACACCCCATCGTAAGCCTTGTCTTCTGGTTCAAAAAAATCGTTGATAACACGCATGGCATCATCAATGGCATTGATCCCTTCCTGGCCAAAAAATTGCATGAAGGTCTGGTCGAAACCGTAGGTTAAATAGGGGGTATTAACCCTAAAGAACCTCGTCCTATCCTTCGGGGTACCCAAATATTGATCTTCTAAGTTAGCACTCCCGATGGCTTGCCAATGGCCAGTGACCCCAGTAGGAGGAGAGCTGCCTCCGGTAAACAAAGTATTCTCATTTAAGGTCCCAGCAGCACCATTTAATTGCGAAGGACCCATCAATACGAAAGCATTCACCACATCCATCAAAACCAGTGTCATAATGATGGTGATGACTTTTTTCATGATTATTACTCTCTGTTTTGA
>CAZHJW010000253.1:0-2636 GCA_964533265.1 uncultured Pedosphaera sp. | reverse complement strand
CTCATCCTTCTCCACCGATTGGCATGTAATAAAATAAGCGTAACGTAAGCGCACCTCACGACCCGGTCCCAATCGAAAGAATTTCTTCGGAGGATCCTCCATGAAATCGGCACGCTCTATGAAAAGGCGCTTACTGAAAGGGACTTCACGGACTCCCGCATCTTTGTCTTCCGGATTGTTGACTGCTTCCAAAGCTTCGACTTGATCTTCAGGATAATTATCGAGAACCACTTCAAGTGGGTCCAGCACAGCGCACCGACGCTCAGCTGTTTTGTTCAATTCATCCCGAATTGAAATTTCGAGCAAACCAACATCTGTAACCCCTTTATATTTTGTGACTCCAACTCCCTGACAAAAATTCCGTATCGAAGATGCAGTAAACCCTCGGCGACGATAGCCCGCAATCGTTGGCATACGCGGATCATCCCAACCCGAAACGTGCCCTTCTTTCACAAGCTGAAGCAGCTTGCGCTTACTCATCACCATAAAGGTCGGGTTGAGCCGTGAAAACTCATGTTGATACGGCCTCGGTTGAAGTACGGACAAATTATCGAGCACCCAATCGTAAAGTGGTCGATGCACCTCGAATTCCAGTGTACATATCGAATGGGAAACACCCTCAATAGAATCACTTAAACAATGAGTGAAATCGTACATTGGATAAATGCACCATTTATCACCGGCGTGATGATGCTCCTCATGACGGATACGATAGATGACAGGGTCGCGCATATGTAGATTTGGAGAGGCCATGTCTATCTTAACCCGCAACACTCTTTCTCCATCGGCAAATTCTCCCGCACGCATCCGTTCGAATAGATTTAGATTTTCCTCTGGAGTGCGACAGCGACCAGGACTCTCTTTACCAGGCCTCTCGGGCACTCCTCGGTACTCGTCCCACTCCTCGGACTGGAGATCACACACGAAAGCCTTGCCATCTTTAATGAGCTGCACCGCATATTCGTACAACTGATCAAAATATTCGGAGGCAAAATATGTCTTCTTGGATAGAACTGAATCGGCCCACCCCTCAATCAACCAATTCACGTCACTTGTAATGGAGTCGACATACTCTATGTCCTCCTTTACCGGATTGGTATCGTCAAAGCGTAGATTACATACACCACCATTTTCGAGAGCGATACCGAAATTCAGGCATATGGATTTCGCATGCCCAAGATGCAAGTAACCATTGGGCTCTGGTGGAAAACGCGTGACCACCTTAGGATACTTGCCCGCCTTCAAGTCCGCTGTCACACGGTCGCGAATGAAATCCGTTAAAGGCTCACTACTCAAGGCATCGTTCATGTGCGGTCTGTTTGGAGGAAAACTTTGTACAGGTCAATCGTTTTACGGAACACTGCTCGCTCGCCCCAGCCATAAATCGATTATTGCTAGAGGCAAAACCAAGGCGGCAGCAACAAAGCCTAACAACGCCTTAAAGAGGTATAGCCCTATTTGAGCCTCTAAACCTCCCCCCATTAACGGGACTAAAAGTAGAGTTGCCAGAAAAAGTGAAATCCCTCCCAAAGAAAAACCAATAGACCACAGCGCACGCCGAGTCGATTTCTTTGGAGCACGACTGGGTAAATTCATGAAACCAAAAACAACCGCAACTAATTGCATCGCCAAAGACGTCACAAACCCAAGGCCATACAAAATGCCACCAGCAAAGGAAAACAAAGACAGGAAAATTGAAACCAAAAGCAGGAGAAGCAGCACTACCCCACTAATAATTGCAAAATAATATGCCCTTACGGAATTGGGGCGAAAATGGCGCAATGCATGTGGTGTTATCAACATTGTAAAATAAACTGATAAAACTAACCCTACCATAATCACCATTCCCAGTGCCATTGCGGCAAACACACCGAGCACTCCTCCTAAAAAGCTTGGTCCTTTTTCCGCCAAAACTTCCGCGGACTCAGCAACAGATTCCGTTGCCGTGTCAAGATCTGTTAAATCCAGTCCGGGCAAAGCATTAAGGGATTCCATGATCTTTGAAAACCCATCCCCACCCACCAGTAACACCAACCCCAAAGGAACGAAGCAAAGCATTAACGCTAATATCCCGCGAACCCTGCCGCGCGCCACTAGTCCAAGTGCCCCCACTCCCAATCCTGCCAAGGCCGGCCACAACATTAGAGGGATTACGGACCAGGAAATATTTTCTTTGGCCCAACTTAGCTCAAGGTTCACAACTCCAATACCATCAACCTTGTGAGTCGGCCAAAGAAACGCAAGAAAGTATAACAACCCCACAGCTCCCCAAGCTATACTGCGAATATGCTCCTCTTTCTGCGGTTGGTAACGGCGCAAGTCAGGATCATCGTCCTCAGATTCTTTTATCTCTTCGGAAGCATCTTTTTCAGGCCCAACTATTTCTGGTATTGATTCTGCGGATTCGTGAACCAATTCCAACTGCTCAAGAATTGGCCCCCATTCATCAAGCCCTTCGCGCGTAGCGTATGTATCGGAGGACAGTCTTCCTGATTTCAACCAGCGCCTAATCTCCGATTCCGTGAAAGGGCCTGCCGGTTCTCCTTTCTCTACAATATACCAACCCATTACTGTTGCTGAACTATAAAACCCTCATCTCTTTCTCGAGTACCACAAATCGTTTCAAAGACGCCCAA
>CAZHJW010000252.1:0-2647 GCA_964533265.1 uncultured Pedosphaera sp. | reverse complement strand
CGCCGAAACACTATAGATAAGCGCTTCCCACAACGATAAAGGATATTCAATGGCTTCTACCCCAAGTAAAGATTACAGGCGCAGAGAGCGCGAACAAAAGAAAGCGGATAAGCGCAGGGCTCGCGAAGAGGCAAAGGCCGAAAAACTGGCTGCTGAGAAGGTTGCTGCCGAGCTGGCTGCTGAAGAAGCTACCAAGAAGGCCGCGGCCGAGCTGGAAGCAAAACTCGAGGCAGAGTTTGAGGCGGAGCTCCAAGCCGAAATCGATGCGGAGAAAAAAGCCGAAAATTAAACTCAAATATGTTGTGACATTGATTGAGCCATCGGCCAATCGTTTCGTGCCTTACGGGGCTTTTGTGGTGTAGAAGGTGTGTGTGGAGGTTGTGGAAAAGAGTTTATATAGCCAGTTGCCCTGCTGAGGCGGGTTAAGTAGGATTTCAGCATGCGATACTTTCTCTTGATACTAGGGGTGTTGACGTTGCTGGGGTGTGGGGAAAGGGAGTACGCCAATACGCGTGTTGTGAAGCCCAACATACCTGCCCCAGAACCAGTGGCCGAAACCAAGAATCCACTCATTACCGACCCCATTCCGGCCAAAGCCGCTCCCAATAAACTCATAGCCAATCCCATTATTGAGAAGACGATTAGTAAACGCATCAACAAGCCCACAGGTGAGCTCACCGAGGCGGATTATCAAAAGATAACGAGGCTATCTCTCAGCAATAATCAACTGACCGATGTGAAGGGGCTTGAGAAGCTCACAAAATTAACGAAGCTATATCTCTATGGCAATCATCTGACTGATGTAAGCGGTCTGGAGAAACTACCGGAATTAACGTGGCTGGAACTCGGTGGCAATCAACTGGCCGACATTCCGAAGGGTCTGGAGAAGCTTACGCAGTTAAAGGTACTCTGGCTCTCGGACAATAAACTGACCGATGTAAGTGATCTCGAGAAACTCCCGCAGTTAATGAATCTGTATCTAAATAACAATGAACTGACCGACGTGAAGGGTCTGGAAAAACTTACGCAGTTAACGGGGCTGGTTCTCAGTGACAATAAACTGACTGATGTAAAAAATCTGGAGAAGCTCGAGCAATTAACGGGGCTGGTTCTCAACAACAATCCCGATCTCACCAAGGCTCAGATTTCTGAGCTGAAAAAGGCCCTGCCGAAATGCAAAATCTTAAGCAACCCGACGAAGTAATCATTCCGTCCCGATTTTGAGACAGATTCTATTGATATTAGCGGTGGTGAAGTTGGCGGGGTGTGTGTCTACGCCCGATAAACAGCCACCCCTTGCCATCCCCGCGTCTTCGCAGACCGAAGAATGGGAGCCAAAGAAAACTTACGCTGTCATCGTAGGCGTGCTCGAGTGGGAGAATGGTTTGGCGCCGTTCCCTAAACGCAACCGGAAGGATCAGGAGTTGAGGGACCTACTTATCAGGCGTGGCACACCAACGGAGAACGTCACGATGCTGCTCGGCAAGGAAGCGACCTTGGCGAAGATCCGCAAGGCGATCACCCAGACACTCAGCAAGACTTCGAAGGATTCGACGCTGATCATCTACTATGACGGCCACGGATGGGCGGCCGGAGGTGACTTCTGCTTCGGCAACTATGATGTGCAATCTGATCGTAAGGACACTGCCTGGAGCTTGAATGAACTGGCCGCTACGGTGACGGGGGAGTTTAAGGGGTCGCGTGCCTTCTTTTGGGCCGACTGCTGCTACTCCGGCGGACTGAAAGTGGTTGTCAACAAACTGGCCGGCAGGAAGATCGCCAGCTTCAGTTTAACCTCCGCTTCAACCGAAAACGCGTCGACTCGAAACTGGACCTTTACTCAGAGCCTCCTCGATGGTCTATCCGGATCACCGCTCATTGATACCAATGGAGACGGCCTGATTACGCTGGGCGAGTTACGCGACGAGGTTCGTGATGCGATGAATCACATGGAAGGCCAGAAGCACGGGTTCAAAGTCAACGGACTGGACGACAGCTTCATCCTGGCAAAGGCAAGCGGTCACTTGACGAAAGTCCCGAAGGCCAAATACCGACTTGGCAGCTACGTCAGGGCTAAAGGAAAGTACGGCCGAATTGTTGGGGTCACGGGCAGCGAAGCTGATGAATATTTGGTGCAGTTCTATAACTACACCGAGAAGGTCGTAAAACAGTATGCGGAGAGCGACCTAATCCTCTCAACCCGGAAACCAAGAGTATCTACCAGACGCCGCCCTCAAGTGGCTAGAATGGAGCCGGACTGCAAGGTTAAGTGGCGCGGAGCTTGGTACGATGCGAAAGTCCTAAAGAAGAAACCAGGCTACTGGTATATTCACTACGTCGATGACGACGATTCGTGGGACGAGTGGGTCGGCCCGGACCGTATTCGCTTTAACGGAAGTACCGCTACCCCGAAAAAATAACCCCTGCCATGAATCCATGGTATCTGAACTGAAAAAGGCTACTTGACCGGTTTCCGTTCAGACACCCATTGGGCAAATAGCTGTATCCATTGAGGGTCCGGCAACATACCGCCAACCGGCGGCATCCGGCCGGTGCCGGTGCCACTAATGCGCTGCATCATCACCGTGTGGCCAATATCGCCAGAGGCCACGATGCGGGCCTCTTCACCCAACTGAAACCGACTGTG
>CAZHJW010000251.1:0-2684 GCA_964533265.1 uncultured Pedosphaera sp. | reverse complement strand
ACGCGGCACATGAGCAGCTTTTGAATGAGCGCCTTCATGATAATAGGATCGTCATTTACACCTTTGAGCAGGACTGATTGGTTGCCCAGTGGGATGCCGGCATCGGCAAGACGGCCTAAGGCATCGCGGACCTCGGTGGTCAATTCACGTGGATGATTGGCGTGTACACTGACAAAGAGCGGACTAAATTCGCGCAGGATCGCGCACAGCTCGGGCGTGATGCGTTGGGGCAGGAAAATCGGGATGCGTGAGCCGATGCGGATAAACTCGACATGAGGAATGGCGCGTAGCTCTGTGAGTAGATGCCGGAGTTTATTGTCACTCAATAGTAGGGGGTCTCCGCCGGAAAGAAGCACGTCGCGAATTTCGGGTGTCTTACGGATGTAATCAAGTTGCTGCTCGAAATTAGGACGGAAATCATAGCCGGTTGCATTGCTCACCAATCGTGAACGGGTACAGTAGCGGCAGTAGGCGGCACAGCGGTCGGTGACGAGAAAAAGGACACGATCCGGATACCGATGTACGAGGCCTGGCACGGGCGAATGACTGTCTTCTCCGCATGGGTCATCCATTTCCCACGGCGCTGTTTGGGTTTCCTCGATGTTCGGAAGAACTTGCCGGCGGATGGGGCATTCAGGGTCTACTGTATCGATGAGATTGAAGAAATGCGGCGTGATCGCCATGGCCAGCTTGGTATCGGCCAGACGTGCCCCTTCGGTTTCTTCATTCGAGAGACCCGGAATATGCTTTTGCAGTTGCTCCAGCGAATTGACGCGGTTTTTGAGTTGCCAGCGCCAGTCATTCCAATCGGAGTCGGGCACACTGCTCCAATCGCCACGGCCTGAAGCGCGAAACGCCTTTAGTTTTTGCAGTAGATCAATTTCCTGAGGCTCCTGATTGGGAGTAGACGACATCACTGGTATGATAAAAAAGGTGCGATCAACTGTCAATCGAGCTTAACGAGGAGGAGGGCTGGCTTGTTTGGCCCTGAACTCTCCTTTGTCAGGTTTTCTACTCATGTCCTTAAGAATGGTGTCCAACAGATTTAATTGAGTAATCGTGCGATTGCGTAGGACTTTGTTAGCACTGGGTTTACTGAGGATTGCCCGTCGGATTCTCGGGGATCGAGTGCCTAGGTGGGACTCCAAGGCGGAGCGATAATCCTGTATGAGGCGTGCGGTTTCCGGAGGAGCGTTTACCTGCAGGAACTTGAGGCGTTGCAGGATGGGGTTAAGCTTTTGCGCATGTTCGATATGGGTGCCTGTTATTAGAAAGTCTTGGATGGAAATCAATTGGGGTGGTTGAGGTTCTGTGTTGGGCTTAGGAGTGTTTTTCACACTAACAAAAAGCAAGTCGGACAGGTGTGCCAGAATAATATCAGGGCGCCACCGGTTATAGGCGTCGCGACTACGAAACTGTATTTGAGAAACGGTCCACCATTGTTCTGCCTTCAACATTGTTTCATGTCCGAAAGCAGCTCTGAAGGCAGCTGCAGTATTTTTATGTTTGGGTAGTTCGCGAAGAAAGAATTGCATCCGTTTTGCACCTTTATCTTCGCCCAGCAGTTTGTATACGAGTAAGTGGGAGTACGCACGGTAATTGGCTGCTTTTGTTCCTTGGGTTAGGTTAGGCGGGGGCAGGCTCATGTTTATGAAAGAAACATTCGGTGAATCTTGGATAATTTTCCGGCTGGTGTGCAGGGGGTCTTGAGGGTGGGTATAATTAATTCCACCACCTCCGTTAGTGTGAAATGGAACAAATAGGATGGGGCCAATGGCTTGAAGGATCAGCTCGGTCGTGCCAGCGGTAATCCACTGCGGTGGGGGTGATTCTTCGCGGGTGTAGCGACCACCGAATTCCCTGAGCAAAAGATTTACCATGACTTGGGTAAGAGTTCGTCCAGATATTTCCTGAGGTAAGATGGCTCGGTAATTCCATCCGCCACTAGGGGCCGGAGTTCTGCGGACATCGGGGGGATCTCCGTGCTTGCCAGATACAATGTGCAGATATAGGCGACCTTGCCATTGGGAATTAATTTTGAATTGTCGCCGCCATTGTTCCTGTACGGAATCGGCAAAGGTTGCGAGTGGGGCCGGGGTAAGGCGGACCCGTTCCGGGACGGGTTTAGATTTTGTTGCCAATAGTGGTAGGGGGGCGTTGACTGAAGAAGTAATTACAAACTGTTTTGAACGGCTCGTGAGTGAATGGCCTGGTTGCAGGTTTTGAGCAAAAAGGGGAGATGGATTCAGCCAGAAAAACAAAATATACCCGAAGAGACACGGTCCGCAAATTCTTTTGGTCGGCGACATTTTCAAGATTTTTTAGGTTTGCTCTTGGTAGTTGTTTTTTTTGCACCTGACTTTTCAGATTTCTTTTTGCCTTCCGATTTTTTCTCAGTGGCCTTTTTGGCAGCTTCCTTGGCATTTTTTTCGCCACTCTTGTAGCTTTCACTGCGGTAATCAGTTTCGTAAAACCCTCCTCCCTTAAAGATAATGCCTCCCCCAGTTCCAAGGAGGCGAGTCACTTTTCCTTTACAGCCCTTTTTGATGCACTTTTCCAATTTGGGTGCCTTGATTGATTGGAAATGCTCGAAAATTTTTCCGCACTTGGCACATTGGTACTCGTAGGTTGGCATGAGATGAAATCCCCCTTTCTTCCCGGTTTTTCTATAGGAAAACAGGCCT
>CAZHJW010000250.1:0-2706 GCA_964533265.1 uncultured Pedosphaera sp. | reverse complement strand
AAATCGAGCTGGTCTGTGGTGCGTTTTCATCCAGCCCCCGCAAATCCAAGGCCAGTGGAAGGGATTTATTCCTGCCCGCCAAACGCTGCTATGGCACGTTTGAGGAGATGATCGCCAAGGAAGTTGCATTGCCGACAGAGGAGCGAATGGATTTCCTGTCCATCGTTACTCCCAACCACATGCATTTTCCGCCTGCAAAGATGGCGCTGGAAAATGGCTTTCATGTACTGAGTGACAAACCGGCTACTTTTGATCTCAAGGAAGCGAAGACACTCGATAAACTTGTCAAAAAAACACGGCGACTCTACGGACTCACACATAATTATACAGGGTATCCCTTAGTGAAGGAGGCCCGCGACATGGTTGCTGCTGGTAAGCTGGGTAAAATTCGCAAAGTGGTTGTCGAATACCCACAGGGATGGCTCGCCACACGCTTGGAATTGACCGGCCAGAAACAAGCCGGTTGGCGTACCGACCCCAAGCGCAGCGGTGCCGCCGGTTGCATCGGCGACATTGGCACCCACGCCGAGAACCTGGCCGAATACATCACCGGTCTGAAGATCAAGGAAATCGCCGCTGACCTCACTGCCTTTGTGAATGGTCGCAAGCTCGATGACGATGGGAATGTGCTTCTACGATTCCGAGGTGGTGCCAAGGGAGTATTGCATAGCTCACAAATTTCTGTCGGCGAGGAAAATAATCTAAATATACGCGTATACGGCGAACGCGGTAGTCTCGAATGGCATCAGAATGAGCCGAACACCATGTTCCTTAAGTGGCCTGATCAACCGATGCAAGTGTATCGTACTGGTAATGGCTACCTTGGCGCAAACGCAGCCGCGGCCACTCGCACTCCACCCTCGCATCCCGAAGGGTATCTTGAGGGCTTCGCAAATATTTATGTGAATTTTGCCAATCACATTCGCGCCAAACTCGAGCGGCGTAAGCTCGCCAAGGATGATCCGGCGTTGGACTATCCGAATATCAAGGATGGCATCCGAGGCATGGCCTTTATTGAGGCGGTTGTGAAGTCCTCCAAATACAACGCCCGCTGGACCAAACTAGCGAAATAGAATACTGGGGAAGGTCGGTAAATGAGGGTTCCCGGACGCGGCTTGGAATAACTTCCACTTTTCAATCCGGCTGTATCCGCCACGATCTCAAAGGAGGTTTAGAATGAATAACTCATCATCTTCGGAGGATCGCGGGCAATGGGGTTCCAAACTCGGATTCATCATGGCTGCGGCTGGGTCCGCCGTGGGGTTAGGTAACATATGGCGTTTTCCTTATGTGACCGGAGAAAACGGCGGTGCGGCCTTTGTGCTCGTTTACCTTGCGTGTGTTTTCTTCATTGGCGTGCCTTTGCTCCTCGTGGAGCTTTCTCTCGGGCGGGCTAGTGGTCGCAATCCCATCGGCGCATTCAAAAAAACCGGTGGAGGATTGCCGTTTATATTAACCGGGGTGTTGTGCTTGATGGCGTGTTTTTTTGTGCTCACTTACTACGGCGTCATTGCTGGTTGGACGATCAGTTATGCCTGGAGCCAAGTGACGCAACAAACATTGGTGTTTAAGGAATACACGGCAAATGCAATGTCCGTGCTGCCAGTATTTGCGGTGTTCATCGGATTGACGATTTGGATTGTCAGTGCGGGAGTAGAGAAAGGCATTGAAAAATGGTCCAAAATTTTAATGCCAGTGTTATTTGTGATGATGGTTGTCATTATCGTCCGAAGCCTTACTTTGGATGGCGCGGAGAAAGGATTGAAATATTATCTAAGTCCGGACTTCAGCAAAATTGATGGTAAGGTAGTGTTGATGGCACTGGGTCAGGCATTTTTCTCGTTGAGCGTGGGCTGGGGACTGATGATTACTTACGGCTCCTACATGCCGAAGTCGCAGAACATCGTGACCAACGGATTGTGGGTGGCGTCGGCCGACACACTGGTGGCTATCCTCGCTGGATTCATGGTGTTCCCGGCAGTGTTTGCCTTTGGAATGGATCCGGGTGCTGGCCCGGGCCTGACCTTTGTGACGCTCCCGAAAGTCTTTGCCCAAATGCCCGCAGGTTGGATTTTTGGCACGATCTTTTTCTGTCTGCTTTCTGTGGCAGCGCTCACCTCCTCGATTTCCATGCTGGAAGTGCCCGTATCTTATTTCGTGGACAAAAAATCTTCCGCGCGCAAGAAATCCGCCATCATGGTGGGCATCGTGGCTTTTCTCATTGGCATCCCCTCCGCGATGTCCAATGGAGGCAGTGAATTTTTCAGTGGGCTGCAGCTATTTGGCAAAACCGGTTTTCTCGACATCATGGATCAAGTGTTTGGAACATTGGCGCTCATTGTCATTTCGTTGATGCTGAGCATATACGTCGGATGGGTTTGGAAGCCTGAGTCGGCGGTGAAAGAAATAGAAGAAGGTTGTCCGTGGTTTTCGAAGCCACTTGTGGGTGGCATCGCTCCATCTCAAGTTTGGTCATTTTTTGTAAAATACATTTGCCCTATCGTGATCAGCTTAGTGCTGCTCAACACGCTGGGCATATTTAGCAAAAAAGATTCGGCACCTGTCGAGCCTACGCCGAAGGAGCAAACGTCTCCTGAAGATAACGCAAGCTCTGAGTCGCAATAGCTTCGGGGCCTTCTTCGAATTTGAAGACTTCCACGGACACCACGCCGGTGTAATTGACTTCTTTCAGCGCGGTGGCAATGG
>CAZHJW010000249.1:0-2708 GCA_964533265.1 uncultured Pedosphaera sp. | reverse complement strand
GATGGCGAGTATTCAACCGATATTTTTGCCGAGTCGGCAATTGATTTCATCCGGCGCCAAAGCAAGGCCAAGCGCCCGTGGTTTTGTTATCTACCTTTTAACGCGCCTCACAGTCCTGTGACAGGGAATAAACGCCCTGGCCAGCCAGACCGCTGGCAGGCACCTGACTGGGCCTTTAAGGAAATCGGTCTATCGCCCAAAGAGACTGATCCAAAGAAGCGTTATGACGCGGTTGTGTACGCGCTGGACAAGGCAATCGGGCGCGTATTGACTGCGCTGGATAAGGCGGGTGCTGCCAATAATACCTTCGTTTTCTTCATGTCAGACAACGGTGGCTTTCGACTTAACCGTGTGGGGAAGGATGTTGCCATCAATGATCCGTTGCGCCACGGCGGCGTGACCTGCTGGGAGGGAGGAGTGCGAGTCTGTGCCATGGCTCGCTGGCCGGGCAAAATCAAGGCGGGCACGGTTATTGCTGAGCCATTCTGGTCGCCCGACCTGATGGTTGCCTGTGCCAAGTTGGCGGAAGCGAAGTTGCCCGAAAACATTGTGTTTGATGGCAAGGATCCACTTCCTCTTTTGATCAAAGGGGCAACGTCATTCCACAAAACTTTTTATTTTAATTTTCGTAAACATGCTGCTCTTCGACAGGGCGACTGGAAGATTGTTCGGGAAAATCCGAATCATCGGTGGCAATTGTTCAACCTGAAGAATGACTTGAGTGAATCAAGGAACCGGGCGAAAGAACGCCCGGAACAACTCGAAAAGTTGAAGGCTTCCTTTGATGCCTGGGAGAAAACCTTCTGAAACCCAACACGATCCGATACCATGGGTAGATATTTGAGCATCGTTATCTTCGGCTTCTCCCTGATTGCAGGGGTTGCTGCGCCTAAGAAGCCCAACGTTCTTTTTATTGCCGTTGATGATTTGCGTGACTGGGTGGGGTTCATGGAGGGGTATAAGGGAAAGGTGCATACCCCGCACATGGACGAATTGGCCTCCCGAGGTACAGCTTTTCTTAATGCCCATACCGCTGCTCCGGTTTGTTGCCCAAGCCGGGCCGCGGTGATGAGCGGGTTGCTCCCTTCAACTTCAGGCATCTACAATAATGGCCATTGGTGGAAGCCTAATTTACCGAAGCTGGTGACCTTGCCGGAGCATTTTCGCAATAACGGTTACTTGGCTATAGGCGCGGGAAAAATATTTCATCACACAGCCGGAAACAATCCTCCGGCCATTTGGGATGATTATCGTCGATTGGTTTTCAATGATGATGCCTTCTCGAGGAGTGCGGGTCGTTACCTGACTCTATATCCCTATACCAAGCCTCAGCCGGTTCCAGAGGAGTTTCCCTATAGTGGTATCACACTTTATTCCCCTGAAGTAGACTGGGGTGTGCTGCCAAAAAGGGAACGTGAAATGGATGATTATCAAACGGTAAAATTCTGCACGGATTTTATGGCTCGGAAACACGCCAAGCCCTTCTTTTTGGCCTGTGGTATTTTTCATCCGCACCTTCCCTGGTATGTGCCCAAGAAATATCTCGATCTCTATCCGGTGGATCAGGTCCAGCTGCCTGAAGTTCTTCGTGAAGATCTTAATGATATTCCCCAGGCGGGTCAGAAGATGGCCCTGCGTAAGAATCAGGATCTGGAAAAAGTGCGAGCTGCAAAAAAATGGAAGCCGGCCGTTGCCCATTATCTGGCCAGTATCACCTATGCCGATGCCCGGGTTGGCCAGTTGCTTAAAGGACTCGATCAAAGTGGTTATGCAAAAAACACCATTATTATTTTGTGGTCGGACCACGGGTGGCACTTTGGCGAAAAAGAGCACTGGCATAAACGGACACTGTGGGAGGTATGTACCCGTGTGCCCTTTATCGTTGTTGCGCCTGGGGTGGGTGAGTCGAAGCAGGTTTCGAATGAACCGGTCTCGCTTATCGATATTTTTCCCACTTTGATTGAGCTTTGTGGTCTGACCAAAAAACCGGAACTAGATGGGGTGAGTTTGGTGCCTGTAATAGAAAGTCCAAACTATATGCGCAAAGAGCCCGTTATTACCTTGAGTGAAGAGAGACATACTTCAGTGGTCGATCGCCGATATCGGTTGATTCGATACAATGATGGAACAGAGGAGCTTTATGACCGTAAGAATGATCCGCACGAGTGGAAGAACCGTGCTGCTGATCCGGCTCTTAATACGGTGAAAGAACGTCTTGCTAGATTTGTGCCTCAAAAATGGGCTGCTCCGGCGGGCAGTAAAAAAGCGTTCCAGTTTAATCCGAAAACCTACACCTGGAAGCACAAGAAAACCGGCCGAATTGTTAAAGGAGGGAAAACTCCTTAAGGTTGTTTCTTGCTTGAGAACTTTCGTTGACGAAGACACGCTTCCTCCACGCATGAAAACTCTGATCAGATCTTTCCTTTTAGGTGCTCTATTTTGTTACACTCTTCAAACTCGCGCTGGCGCTTTCGAGGTGGAGAAAACCAAATTCGGAGTAACTGTTAATTATAAGGGTAAGCTCCTGACTCGTTATGTTATTGATCAGTCTAATAAGCCCTTTATGTGGCCCATCATCGGGCCCAACGGCAATGAAGTGACCCGTGCGTTTCCCATGGAAAAGCGCGAGGGCGAACGGCATGATCATCCACACCATCGTTCCTTGTGGTTCGGGCATCAAGGGATTGGCGGATTTGATACCTGGCATG
>CAZHJW010000248.1:0-2711 GCA_964533265.1 uncultured Pedosphaera sp. | reverse complement strand
ACCAAGCAGGATAGTGGAGGGGTAAGTGAAAAGGTGAAACTGGTGGTCCAGTTTTTATTGGCGAGTTTTATTGCAGTGTATCTCTGGCGGTTAGAAGAAACCCGAGTTTTAATTACAGAAGTCATGGTTCCATTTTTGAAGAACCCCGTATTGGTTGGACCATCGGAAGCGGTGGTTTGGTCATTTGCTGCCGTTATTGGGATGATCATTACCGTTTTGGCTATTGTGGGTAGTTCCAATGCTGTTAACCTTACTGATGGTTTGGATGGTTTGGCGATTGGTTGTACACTGATTGTTACACTGGTATTTTACGTTTTCACATTTATAGCTGGGAATGCTGAGATTGCGGGGGAACTCTATGTTCCCTACGTTCGTGGAGCGGTAGAGCTTTCAGTAGTGTGTGCGGCGATGATAGGTGCAGGTTTGGGTTTTCTTTGGTTTAATTGTTATCCGGCTCGTGTGATTATGGGTGATACAGGCTCCTTGGCATTGGGAGGGTCATTGGGGATTATGGCGGTTCTGATACATCAGCCATTTGTCTTAGTCATTGCTGGTGGTATATTTGTACTTGAGGCCCTTTCAGTCATTGTACAGACCGGTTGGTATAAATGGACGCGATTGCGGACCGGCACTGGTCAGAGGGTGTTTCTAATGGCTCCCTTGCATCATCATTTTCAGAAAAAAGATTGGCATGAGAATCAGGTGGTAATGCGCTTTTATATTCTCGGAATTCTTTTTGCGGTATTGGCTTTGGCAACCTTGAAACTAAGATGAGGCGATGGTGCAATGGCTGGGAAAAAATGTGTGTGTAGTCGGATTGGGTCGTAGCGGAAAGGCGGCAATTAATCTTTTACTGCAAAGAGCTGCGAATATCGTTGCCTTCGATGATGTTGATGCTTCCCTGCCAAAGAGCGAAATTTTATCCTACGAACAACGGGGCGTTATATTTTTTAACAAGATTTCAGAAGAGTTTCCGGATGGAAACTTGGACCTAGTTGTTGTAAGTCCAGGGGTTGCCTTCGATCACCCTTTGGTCAAGAAGTTAGATGCCAGAGGAATTCCGATTTGGAGCGAATTGGAATTGGGCTGGAGGGAAACCCAATGTTCTTCAATCGCCATTACTGGAACTAATGGCAAGACCACCACCACTGAATGGATTAGTGAGATGTTGTCAAAAAATGGTCGCCAGACAATTGCTGCGGGAAACATAGGGTTGCCGTTATGTGAAGTCGCAGATAGTACTCAGGATTTAGATGTGGTGACATTGGAGGTCAGTTCGTTTCAGTTGGAGGGTGTTGATGGGTTTAAACCAAAAGTAGCTTTGATTCTCAATTTAGCCGAAGATCATTTAGATCGGCATCAGACAATGGAAAATTATATTCGCACAAAGGCTCGAATATTTGAGAAGCAAGGCTCAAGTGATTTTACTATCATTCAATGGGAATCTTGGCAGCAAATGCAAAAATTAAAGATTTCTATTCCTGCTCAGGTTATTACTTTTAGTGTAGAAGAGTCGTTGGCCGATTTGTATCTCGATGGTGATTTGATTGTAAGCCGATTACCGGGTTGGCCGAAGGAGATTCTGAATCTTGATAATTGCATCCTCGAAGGAAAACATCATGCGGCAAATTTGATGGCAGTATTTTTGGTAGGTCGTGCGATGGAGCTTTCGATTGAGATGATGGTTCAAATGGGGTCTAGACTTCAAGTAGGACCTCACCGTTGTGAGATGGTTGCAGAATCAAATGGGGTGAGGTTTTACAATGATTCAAAAGCTACCAATATTCATGCTTTATGCAATGGGCTGCAGGCAATGCCCCTGAGCTCATTTGGCCCAAAAAACATATGGTTGATTGCGGGAGGGCAGGGTAAGGAGCTGGATTTTAGAGGGGCTGTCGACGAACTGGAACGGCGCGTTAAAGGGGTGTTTTTAATAGGCCAAACAGCAGTAGAGCTTCGGGATGCTTGGGAGGGCTTTGTGACTTGCAATTTTGCCGATAATTTAGTAACAGCTGTAGAGGAAGCAGGGAGGAATGCCGTTCCCGGAGATGTAGTGTTGCTATCACCGGCTTGTGCCAGTTTTGATATGTTTGATAGCTACCAACATCGTGGAGATACGTTTCGCGCAGCAGTAGCGCAATGGGTTGACACGATGGGCGGTAATTGACCGTAGGAAACACTCCGGATTGAATTGTGCAACGGGTGATATTCACACGTTGTTTGCAAGTTTTGTATAATCGGTTTTACGCTTGCCTCCCTTGCCATTATTAATGCGTGCCGTCGTTCGGCGAAACAAAAGGAGGAAGCCCTTAAGGGTTTCACACAAAAAAGGAGGGTGTGAGTATGAAAGGAAGTAATCCAATTATTCCGCCGGGAGCCGATTTTGACGGTGCCCGGCGCGGCAGATCCAACATGCGGATGGCTGTGGTCGTTGTCGTCGTAATGCATCTCGCATTATTCGCAGGGATTTTGTTCAATGCCTGCAAACAAAAAGAGGATAGTGCCGGTGCTAAAGAGAAAGTTTCAAGTGAGATGGCGCAAATAGTGCCGCCGAAGACCGCTCCATTACCTGAGCCGGAGGCATTTCCAACTCCGGTCCCCACTTTGCCAACACTGCCTGGTGTGGCGACCGAATCTTTACCCCCTTTACCCCCGACTGGATCCTCTGCTTTGCCCCCAATTCCCGAGCCTGTTTCTCCCAGTGACCTTAC
>CAZHJW010000247.1:0-2725 GCA_964533265.1 uncultured Pedosphaera sp. | reverse complement strand
CCTGATGACGCATAAGATGGGCGAGGGTTATGTCTTTCAATCTGGAGTCGACTTTACCTCCCTTAGGCAGGTGTGCCTTGTGTGACAATAGATTAAAAACAGAATCATCCAGTTTTAATTTCCCTCGCTCAATCAACTGCAGTGTTGCTACAGCGGTAAGAGGCTTGGAGATGCTGGCAATACGAAAGAGAGACTCTGGTTTGACGGGCTTGTTTTTTGCACGATTGGCATATCCAAACCCGCGCGCGTACACCAGTCGGCCATTCTTTGCTACCGCAAGGGCCGCGCCGGGGATTTCATTCTTTTTTACGAACGAGCGCATTAATTCATCAAAACTAGCCAACTCTGCAAAGGGCTTGCCAGTTTCCAGTAGTTTGCCTGCTGCCGAAGCAGGCCAGCAACCAAGGGCGGCGAATACTGACAATAATAGGCGTGAAATCATGCTCTCTGCTACACCGGATTGAGCCCATTGACAATCCTTAGGATTGTCACCCTTTACGGGAGGGGCGAATGTTGTTAGACCTAACTCATGCGCCTCATGCTTTTTTTAAGTATATTTATTTCAGGCCTTTCGGCAGTGGCCGCCGTGCCTCTTGAAAAGCAGCAGTTTATCCTAAGCAAACCTACTCCACAATGGTTTGGAGAACGCATTGCGCTGCCGCCAAAGGGCTTTGCGCCCGATTTGGGGTTGAAAGGCATTGAAGAAATTCTATTCGCACCGGGGATGTTCAAGGCCGATCAGCCGGACTTTTTTTCCTACGTTTTTCTCTTTGCGTTGGAAGCGAAGCCGATACTGGATGCTAAGGTCTTGAAGAAGGAACTCTTCATCTACTACACGGGTCTCTCCAAGGCACGTATGGGTAATCCCAAACTAGACACAAGTCAGTTTAGGGTGAAGGTCAACCCGGTCGAGGATAAGGGTGTTTCTCCAAAGGATGCTGAAAATGTGGCCAATTACCTGGCAGAAGTTGTATGGCTGGAACCCTTCGCTACCAAAAAGATGCAGACGCTCTACTTTGAATTGCAGACTTGGCAGTATAAGGGGTCACCCTATCAATATCTCTTTGTTTGTGCCAGTCCGCAAAAGCCCGACAAGCCCATATGGAAAACCCTTCGCGGTATTCGAGCTGGAGTGGCAATTAAACCGGTGAAGTAAATCCGTTGCCTCGTTTCCGGGTAATGGATAAGCTTTGAGCCATGAGGCACCTATTTTATTTTACCTTCGTGGTTATCCTGTGTGCGTTCCATAATATCCATGCAGCTGAAGAGTTTAAGACCTCAAAAGGCAAGGTGGTTATTACTCCTATTAATCACGCGACAATGGTAGTGGAATGGGATGGGAAAATCATCTATGTGGATCCAGTCGGACAGCCAGACTGGTACAAGAATTTTTCTAAACCGGATGTGATCTTGCTAACGCATGTACATGGTGATCACTACAAAGAGGCCGTCTTAAAATCTGTGGTGGGTCCAAAAACCAAAATCATTGCTCCTCCGGCTTTGGTTGGAGTCTTGAGTGGGGCCTTGAAATCTGCGGCGATCGCGGTGGCCAGTGGGACGGATACGAAGAAGCTGGGTTTCAAGCTGGAAGCTGTTGCAAGTTATAATACTACGCCACCTCGCAAGCGCTTTCATCCCAAGGGACAAGGGAACGGGTATGTACTGAACCTAGGCGGCAAGCGCATTTATATCAGCGGCGATACTGAAGGGACGCCGGAGATGCTGGCTTTGAAGGATATTGACGTGGCTTTCCTCTGCATGAATCTGCCCTACACCATGGACGTGGCTGCGGCTGCAAAGGCGGTGAAGGCGTTTAAGCCGAAGGTGGTTTATCCCTATCACTCACGGGGTCAGGACACATCGAAATTCAAGGCTTTGGTTGGCGATGCTGCTGAGGTCCGGTTGCGAAACTGGTACAAGTAGGATGAAATAGTACCTACTATAAAAAAAATTCAGAATTACAGTATGCAAGCGGATTCAGTGATGGTTAGTATTCTGTCGCTTCAGAGTGCCGCGTTAGCCTCTTTAGCTTAAACATATAGCGCGTTGGGTACAGCCGCCGGAGTAAACTCTTCGGCGGCTGTTTTTCATTGATTAGGGGGAGGTTGGCCGCCTGGATAGGAACGCGAGAAAAAGAAGGTACCATTGTTATCCCGGGCAATATCTCCCAGAGAAGAATCCACGTTTTCAGGTTTCCTGTGAAAACCCACCGTGTTTACCGTAACCGACTTATCTGAGTTAAGCTTTAATATTAAATTTCGCACTCTGGCATTGCGATTAAACATGCCATCAGTGAGTAACCATATTGTATCGGGGGCTATTCTGGTAAAGGTATCCTTCAAGGCGGCAGTCGGATTTGTGCCGCCTCCTGGGGTCATCCCTATTATCCAAGGCTCGACCGCATCGACTTCCCATTGGAATGCGTATTTTGACCCGTTAGTGTCGTTGATCCAATGACGGGATCCGTTGTCAAAAAAATGTACGTAGAATTTTTTCCTGGGGCCAAGTTGGCGTAGGGAGTCTACAAGGGCTTTTTGGGCCATCCCTAGTCGGTTGTCCCTGCTCATGCTTCCTGATTTATCAATAATGAAGGCGTGATGATTACCATTGGTGGTATTGAAAACCTTGGTAATGGGGACTATTTCGTACCCTCCACAACAGCCAAGCATAACGGTGGAAGCTGCACCCTTGGTTTTGCCTCCACTGGATATTTGATGTTCACGCG
>CAZHJW010000246.1:0-2733 GCA_964533265.1 uncultured Pedosphaera sp. | reverse complement strand
CTGACAGAATTGCCCGGAATGAAGCGTAGTATGGTATAATGTATATATGACCTCAGGAACCATAGGAGCACGCCATGAAAAAATTAACTTCAAAAAACGCCGGATTCACAATGATAGAACTGCTGGTCACCGTGGGAATCGTGGGCGTTCTCGCAAGTCTGCTTTTGCCCGCGGTAGTCCGGGCTAAATCCAAGGCTAAACGGGCCCATTGCCTTAATAACATAGGCCAACTTTCCAAGGCTTTTATCGGCTTTGCCACGGACAATGATGATCGGATGCCCTGGAACCTTACTCCTCAAGACAGGGTTCCTCACTTCGGCAATAATTACCTCGAATGTGTTCCCGCCTTCTTATGTGTTCCCCAGATGAAGGATGAACTGGATACACCCAAAATATTAATGTCTCCTTGTGACCCTGAAGCTCAGGCGCCCAATGAAAAGGCTCAATTGGAGTGGGGGACCTACGGCACGGCCCAAAACAGAATGATTAATTGTAAGGCGGTTAGTTACCGCATGGCCAGAGGTAGTGGAGATACTTCGTATTCTGAAACCATGTTGATAACCACCCGGAACCCTTCTGTTCTGGATTTAAGGGGAGCTCAATTTATTGCTGATAATTATTCGGGAATGGCAGGATATGAGGAAAATCAAGGAGGGATGAGCTCGGTCGACGGCAGTGTTAAGGCCGCGAGCAATAAGGATCTTCGCGATAAAGAACAGGCTCATACCGATCTTGGCATCTCCACTGAGATATTCGGCTGCTGCCCGAAACCTCCTCCCTTGGGAGGTTGTTGCGGACGTCCGCCGTTAGCTCTTTATGTCATGCAGGAGGATGACTTTCTGGATTACACCTGCCCCGGTCCCTATCACCTGACTCCCAAGAACGTGGATGATGCGGTAAACCGGTTTGGCCGAAAGAACGATGCTTTTACTTTCGCCGGCGATCTGAAGCAGCCGAAGTTCCCCAAGGTATACCGGAACTTTTCCTACGCGTTTTGGGTGAACCCTCAAGGCAATACGCAACTGCTGCCAGAAACCACCAGCGGGATGCGAACTTACTATGCGCCTCAGCAATACGTAATTTTTCCTGACCATGGGGGTACGGGTAATAAGGCGGGAATGGGAGTGGCCGTTGGCCGGAACGGGGTTCAAGTGGTCGAGCACAAACACCTCTATATGCCCACGGTTCTTTCCTGGCGGGCCCCTATAACTGACTGGACCCATGTAGCAGTGGTGGTCAAGGATCATGTCCCCACCCTTTACATCAATGGCAAGAAGGTTCGCAAAGGCGTTGCCTCAGGTAAAAACACCTTTCTGCCTTCTACTATTGGAAGCCATGTCACTTCCTCTCATTACGGACGGTTTTATGGGGAGCTTGATGATATGATTTTCTTTGATGTGGCGATCAGCGCACATGATGTTAAGAAGATATATCTCACGGATTATACGGAACCAGAAAAGACCCCGAAGTTCAGCGAACATCCTCCTCTGGAGATTGTCGGCGGCACCCAGGAGATCAGGGCTGAAATCAGTGAAATGCTTACTCGCTTCAAGAATGAACTGCCACTGTTCTACCAGGTTGCTCTTCACCGGGTAGATAAGATTGTGTGGGTTCAGGGTCGCAGCAGCTATTCCCAGAGACGCAGTTACCGGAGAGGTACTGTTTACATCGGTGAGGAGGATTGGGATTATCCTCTGGAGGACTATCGAATCATTTCACTCATCCATCAAATCCAGCATTGCAACACCTTTGGCGATCCCTCCGAAGGGGCGGCCCGTTATGCCAGTTACTATTACGGCAAAAAGCTGAAGCTTCATCCCTGGCTGGTGGATTGGGCCTATTCCAATGGGCATGGGTATACTTCCTCTGCATGGGACGATAACCTGACCAATACCAAACACAATTACAAGAAGCAGCCCAAGAACGACTATAACACTGAAAAGCATTACGAAGATGTAGCGGCCTTGAGGAAAAAGAACTCCAAATCCAAGCAGAACTGAAACAAAGGGAGACCCAAGATGAAGATTATTCTTTCAACCATCGTTTTGACAACGACAGTGACCTTTTCCTGGCTCACCTTCGGGAGTTCCGATACAAAAAAAATTGGTCAAGCGGTACAAGTTTCCATTGAGGAGGCAGCTGGAGAAGGTATTGGAGTTGGCGAGGGGGAGATAAAGCGCTTGGACGCATCCGCCATGGACTTGAGCAGCATCGATTCCATCGGCGAATTGGCAGGCGTGGAGGATCTTAATTTGAGTGGCAATCAAATTGAAGATCTAACCGCCCTAAGCAAGTTGAGGAATCTGGTAGTTCTGGATCTGAGCAATAACCGTATTACGAACCTGACTCCCCTGAGAGGACTGCAAAAATTGCAGTTTTTGAATCTGGGCCAAAACCAGATTCAATCACTCGATCCACTTTTAGCTCTGCCTGAATTAGCGGGCTTAATTTTGACGGGCAACAAAGCTTTGGATCTTAGCCCCCTTCAGAAAATGCAAAATCTACATTCTCTTTTCCTGACTCCAGGGCCGAACCTATCACAGAACGATTTTGATGTAATCCAGAAGGCGTTGCCCAACTGCACTGTCACCCTTGTTTCCAGTGTCGACTAGGACAGCAAAATTTAATCACCCTTTCGCACCTGAATGTTTCGGTCAATTGACCATGGCCTATTCGGCCTTAAGGTTTTCGTAGGCACCAAAATCGCTGAAGAAATGTTTTTTGGCAAACTTG
>CAZHJW010000245.1:0-2738 GCA_964533265.1 uncultured Pedosphaera sp. | reverse complement strand
GATGGCATTCGGCACAGGTAATCCGCACACCAAGAAAAATCTGCGAAGTCATCGCGGCCATTTCACCCGGTTTAGCCGCCACCTTGTAAAAGAAACCCGCGGGCTGATCGCTCAGGGGGCCTTCAGCTGTCAATAGTTCACGCGTCCACTTGTCCAAAGGCCGATTCTCACTCACCGCATCACGAATCCACCCGTAGTAGGCAAAGGCGTTTTCATGCCCCAAGGCCAGCCGATCCACGCGAAGCAGATCGCTCCACTTGAGTGCCCAATAGTCGGCAAACTCCGGCCGAGTCATCAGCCTTTGAACCAGCCGCGCGCGCTTGTCGGGACGATTATTGTTGAGAAAGTCCTCGGTTTCATTTGCGGTGGGCAAGGTGCCAATCAAGTCAAGATACACCCGACGCAAATAAGTTGCTTCATCCGCCAAACCAGAGGGATGCACATTAAGCCGCTCCAAGTGTTGGTCCACCCGCTTATCAATAAAGTTAAACACCGGTCGAGCCGGTAAGTTCACCTTCGGCCCGGGCCGTGGCACAATCGCCTGGAAGACCGATACCTTGCCTTGAAAACGTGCCATAACGGCTGTCTGTCCGATGCTCCCACCAATGGTCACCTGGCCGGACTCATCTACCTTGGCCATGCCAACATCATTGGAGTGAAATACCGACTGCCACGTTACATCCACTTCTCGTCCATCGGCATAGAGCGCAACAACCTTGAGTGGTTGCTTCCCACCAAAGGGTAACACCTTACGCTCTGGCTCCATCCGCAGGGCCAATAGTTCCGGGCGATTTTCATCTTCGTAGACCAGCCCATGGCGAATCCATTCAGCCAGAACTTTGTATGCCCGGGATCCTGTCTGAATCCGCACCCCACCTCCATGACCTACTTCACCGGTGGCTTTTCTGAGCAATAAACTCTCTTCAAGAGCAGCCAAAGTAACGCGTCGCCCTCGCCCTTCCTTAAGGATCGACTGATAATCTCCCAGAGGATCATTACCAAACACAGAAAGTTTGAATCCGTTTTGCCCCTCAGCCTTTCCGTGGCAGGAAGCCCCATTACAACCGAGCCGGCTTAACAGTGGCTTAACATCATGCGTGAAATCCACTGCGGCACCCGCCCAAAAGTATGGTAAAAGGCTCAGGCAGAGAATCTGAGGCAGGTGCCAGCTCATCGAACGAATAATGACTTATCTGACGCTTCTTGCACCCTTTTTCGTTCAAATTAATTCACCGGAAAAACTCGTTTTTAATTGAGTCCATTCGTACTGTGTGTCCTGTCCATGCGATTACTATTATTTTTACTATCATTTGTGCTGAACCCGGGTTCAGTGAATTTTATTTTGGCCGAAGATGGCAAACCAACAGAAATACGCGTCACACACGGACCGATACTCGGCAGACCGAAGCCCGATTCCATGAGCCTCTGGGTGCGTACGGAGCGCCCCGGAAAAGTGAATGTCTTTTATGGCACCGCCAAAGACCAATTGACCGAATCGGCCGCCATCGAAACTACGGATATTAAGCGGGATTACACCGGCATTATTACTCTCAAAGGGTTAAAGGCCAATACCCGGTATTACTACCGCATCGAGGACCATCAACTGGAAGGCTCCTTCCTCACCATGCCACAAGCGGCAGACTTCAAGAACGCCAAAGGAAACCCGAAGGGGCTCTTTAATTTTAAATTTGAATTTGCCTGCGGAAATAATCAGGGAGGAGGAGGCAATAGCGCGGGCCCAACGGTGCCCGTCTTTAAACCCCTGAACGCCAAGGTTCGCGACAACATTAACTTCGCGATTCTTAATGGCGACTGGCTTTACGAGCAGCGCCGCGATTATCCGCCCAAGAGCTGGCTGCATCAGGTCGGTCTCAACTCGATGAAGGAGGCGCCCAAGATCGTGCAGAAGTCGCCGTCGATCGTTGGTGTTTGGGAAAACTACAAGGTGTACCTTGAGCGAGGTCGCAATCTCAGCGAATGGCACCGGCACGTGCCGAGTTTTTACACAGCCGACGATCACGAACTGGTCAATGACATCTACGGCGCCGGCGAGGTCGGCTATGTGAATCGCCGCGCCGTCTTCCGCGACATCGGCACGCGCGCATGGTTCGATTACCTCGCGTGGTCCAACCCTGTTGAACACAGCGCCAAGGCGTGGTTCGGCACGGGGCAGTTCAAGAAAGGTAGCGATATCCTCGAAGATCCGAACGCCAATTTCACCAAGCTCAACTATAAGGAACTGGCCAATCTCCACGTGCACTGGGGCACGCCTACCGCCGGCGTGCCGGACGCCAAGCTCGATGCGGAGCCCGGCAATCCCAACGCCGCCGTGTACGAGATTGCGGAGGTAATCAGTCCCACCAAGGTGCGCATCAACCCGCCCGCCAAAGCGGACGGCAGCGCGACCTATTCGATCGGCCGCCGTTGCTACGGCAAATTCACCGTGGGCAACTGCGATTTCTTCCTGCTTGATACCCGCACCCATCGCAGCCTGCACAACGTCGACAACCCCGACAATCCCAAGGCCACTATGCTCGGCAAACAACAGCTCGCGTGGCTCAAGAACGGCATCAAGAACAGCAAGGCGGATTTCGTTTTCGTCGTGTCCTCGGTCAACTTCATGGTCCCACACGTCGGCAGCGGCGGCGGCGACGACGCGCAGGCGACGATCAAAAAGGACGACGCCTGGACCGTGTTCCTCAAGGAACGCGAGGAACTAATCGAGTTTTGGGACGGCC
>CAZHJW010000244.1:0-2748 GCA_964533265.1 uncultured Pedosphaera sp. | reverse complement strand
TTTAATTGAACCCAGAATTCATCACCTTCAATACTAACCCTCAAACGTTTACTGGTTAATAATTCAGTGAGGGTGCCATTGGTTGGGGCTGTGGGCTCCGGGTTCGTTGGGTTGGGGATCGGGCTCGGCGGCAGATTGGTTTCTGTCCCGGTTGGTTTGACTGGAGTGCTTGGCGTGTTAGTCGGAGGAAGCTGCTGAACCAATTTATCCGGATCCTTCTTCAGCAAAACCCATGCCCCCACCCCCAAACCACTTGCCACCAAGAGCCCGGCCACAGCCACAATGATCAGTTTGGTTTTGCTTTTCCCTTTAACCGGTGCCGGAGCCACTTCAGCAACAACCGGCTCAGGTTCCGAGAGCGCCGGAGCCACTACCGCCTCTTGGGCGGGGTGAGGCGGTTCCTCTGGTGGAGACACCTCAGCGATAAGTTGCTCTAGGGGGATCCAGTTATCCAATCCTTCATACCAAGCCAGATCGCTAGGAAGAAGCATCCCCTGATTCATGTAATCCTGTACCTGTTCCAGCGTGTAGGGGCCGCTGGAATCTTCACCGCGTGTGATGAAAATCTGCACGGCACAAATCTGCCACATTGGTCGATGAAGTAAATCGCATTGTTTTTGGGCGGGATTTGGAGTATATGACCTCCACCGAAATGTCCGAAGGAGGGAATAACCAATCAGAACTACAAAGACGGGTTCACGAAGTCATTTTCGAGGCCGATACGCCAGCGGGCAAAACCTTTGATGTCTTCCTGATCGTCTGCATTTTGCTGAGTGTACTGGCAGTGATGGTGGACACCGTTCCCAGCATTACCCCCTCCCAAAGCAACCTTCTGCACAAGGCGGAATGGGGTTTCACGATTTTCTTCACTGTAGAGTATCTGCTTCGGCTTTGGTGCGTGAAATCACCCAAGATGTACGCCACCAGTTTCTTTGGCGTCATCGATGTGGTTGCCATTCTGCCTACTTATCTTGCGCTCCTCTTCCCGGGGGCTGAATACATGCTGATGATCCGGTTCCTGCGTGTCCTGCGTGTCTTCCGAGTGCTGGGCATGAACTCATATGTACAGGGTTCAACCATGATTTGGCGCTCCCTCGTTCGTACCCGAGCCAAAATTGTCGTATTCCTGACTGCAATTTTGATCTTGGTCACTATCTTCGGCGCCGCAATGTATACCATCGAAGGGCGGCTGGTAAAAATCAATGACCCAACCGCTCCTGCACTAATAGTGGGGCAACGAGTAGATCTCGAAAGGGAAAAGGGGACCGCCATAAAGGCGAGGGTCACCACCATAAAAGAGGACTCGGTTACCTTAACTCTTCCCGATGGGAGCAGTGAAACCGTGCCAGCTGATGATCCAACAGTCACAAGGCCTTTCAACTACAAGTTTGAAAGCATCCCCAAGAGCGTTTACTGGGCTATCGTCACTCTTACCACCGTGGGCTACGGGGATATAAAACCCATAACTCCCTTCGGCCAAGGGTTGGCGGCGCTGGTCATGATTATGGGTTATAGCATTCTCGGCTTGTGCATTGGCGTCATCGTCGCCACCGAGATTGCCGATGGGTCAAAAAACGGTGACCCGGATAAACGCGAATGCGGGGACTGCGGCGCATCAGGCCATAAATTCGACGCTAAGCGTTGTTATGTTTGCGGACACACTCTTATGTCAGTGCAAGACTCCGTGCCTCATACGCTTAATACTACCCGGAGTTGCATCAACTGCGGAGCCGAAGGGCACCGTTTGGATGCGCAGCATTGCCATAAATGCGGGGATCAACTCGATGAAGCAGGTGTCGATGCCTACAAGCAGTTATTCGAGGTGGACGTCGAGACCGAGGAGCACGAGAAGGATAAGGAAAACGGCGATTCCTAGGGCTTACGGGAATTACGTCCGTAATAAAGATACCCATCCTCTGCTCCCACCAAGAGGTCTGGCACTTTGTCTCCATTCCAATCGACCACTGTAGGGCTGGTTGTATGGCTGGAGATGTTACGCTTAAACAGGGTGCCGCGGTTGATGAGCTTAACCATCCCCTCGCGATCAGCCACATTCTGCCAGAGTTCAGCATTGGGGCTATTGGCCAATACATCAAGGCGACCATCCCCGTCCCAATCGGTCACACACAATTTACGGCGACCACTCCCGCCTGCCGAACGGGAGTTTAACCGGACGTAACCAAACGGATTGTTGGTTTCGAAAATACGCGAAGGCTCATTAAGCTGTAGATGCCCACCATGTCTCATACGACCAAAGAAGGTGAGGTATCCTTCGTGGTTAAGCATCATTAGGTCGTTGAGGCCGTCGCGGTTCCAATCCACTACTACCGGTGTGGTGCGCCACTGAGTGAGGAGCGCTTTACCTTCAGGGCGCATCCACCCCCACTTGAGTGAGGGCTGTTTGCTGTGCCACTCCACTTCAATCGGTTGCGCAATCGCAAGACTAGGTGTTTTTCGTGTGCCAACGTTTCGATACCACACGACTTTTCCCAAAATGGAATTCACAATGAGATCTGGCATGCCATCATGGTCCCAGTCAGCCACCGTCTGGGTAGTATATCCCCACTTACGTTCGCAGGGGCCCTGAATGGACCCATTGTCCCCAGCCATTATCCGCAGGGTTTTCCCTCCAGCTTGAAGTAATTTTGGTGCATCCCATTTGGGTGTTTCCACTCGCGGTCCACTAAGGTTCTCGATGAAGGAAATATAACCGGCGGTATTGCCACATATAATGTCTTCATCACCGTC
>CAZHJW010000243.1:0-2791 GCA_964533265.1 uncultured Pedosphaera sp. | reverse complement strand
CAAAATTAGTACCCCAATAATGAAAATGATCTTTCGTAAATTCCTAATGGCCGCCTTGGGCGGAATAATCCTTCTCAACATACCTGTGGAAGCCGCACCCAAGAAGATTCTGGTGATCACCCAGTCTGCGGGATTCCGGCACCAACCGGTGAACCGCAAGGGTCAGGAGACCTGTCAGGTGGAACGAGTCCTGGCTGAGATCGGGAAAAAGAGTGGCATCTTTACCACGGTCAATTCCCAGAATGCCATTGAGTCAATCACTCGGGAGAATCTCAATCAGTTTGATGGTATATTTTTCTACACCACCGGAATGCTCCTGCCTGATGGCGATCCACGTGAAGCCCTGATGGATTTCATCAAGGCCGGTAAAGGCTTTGTAGGAACACATAGCGCAGCCGATACCTTCAAGAAATACCAGGGTTATGTCTCCATGATAAACGGCAGCTTTGCGGGTCACCCTTGGGGAGGAGGCAGTACCAATGGATTTCTCAACCATGAGCCGAATCACCCCACCGTCGCTATGCTGGATAAAGAGTTCATATGGAAGGATGAAATCTATCAATATAACAACTTTGATCCCAACGCAGTGCGGGTGCTCTTCAGCCTAAACATGGCCAAGAGCAAACCACAAATGCCTTACCACGTACCCGTATGCTGGGTGCGCAACTTTGGTAAAGGTCGGGTATTTTTCACCAATCTAGGCCACAACGGTTCCACTTGGGATAACGAGACCTATCACAAACATCTGATTGAAGGCTTTAAATGGAGTCTCAAACTCACCGATGGCCCAGCCGAACCCAATCCTGAATTACAGGCCAAGGAGAGCATTAAAGCCTTCGCGCTCTTCACGTCGCAAAAGATGAAGCTCGACCATGACAAACTGCTCAAGGACATGATGACCAAGGCCGGTGATGAGAAGTTCATCAAACTACTCCGGGAAAACAGCTGGAAAAGCAAAGGGCGGGATATGAACCTCATTAAGGCGGTTCTGGCTGAATTAAAATAAATTTATCCTGCGTGGCCGAGAAGGCAATCCCAGCGGTACGCACTTGCTTTTGCAGGTAATTCACGCACACTTCAGGCCCTTGCTCATGAGTAATAATAAGGAAGATTTTAACCGGCGTGACTTTATTTCCTCGGCCGGGGGTTCATTGGCTGCAATGGCCGCGATGATGCAGGCCTTGGAAGTCCGCGCGCAGGAAAGTGAAGGCAAGGACAGCACCCGGCGCACAGACGACTCCACTCCTCCAGTTAAAATGGGCCTGATTGGATATGGGCCACACGGGCGAGATATCGCCCGTAACCTTGCTCAACTCCCAAGCGCACCGTTGGTGGCCATCAGTGACAACTACGGGGCTATGCTCCGCCGTTCCAAACGCGAACATCCCAAGAGCAAGGGGTACGAGAAGTATCAGGATTTACTGAAAGACAAAAACGTCGAGGGGGTCATCATCGCCACTGCGCCACACGAGCACAAACAGATCGTGTTCGACGCTCTCAAGGCCGGTAAACATGTTTACTGTGAGGCGCCATTAGGCCACACCCTTGACGATGCCCGTGCTATTACCAAGGCCGCCCTCGCCAATCCTAAACAAAATTTCCAAGCAGGGCTGCAGTTTCGCAGTGAACCACAACGACACTTCATGTTTCCCTTTATGCGTTCAGGAGCCATCGGCAAGGCGGTTCACGCACGCACCCAGTGGCACAAGAAAACCAGTTGGCGACGTGTTTCACCCAATGCAATCCGTGAGAAGGCCATCAACTGGCGCCTGAACAAAGAAATCTCACCTGGTCTCGCCGGTGAAATCGGAATGCATCAGGCAGATCTGGTCAATTATCTACTCAAGCTCACGCCCATAGCTGTGAACGGTTTCGGTAATACCGTCCAATGGCGTGATGGCCGGCAGGTCCCGGATACCGTGAACCTTGTTTATGAGTATGAGAACGGATTTTCACTGACCCAGGAACTCACTCTATCCAACTCGTTTGACGGAGAGTACGAGGTGATGCACGGCACCAACAGTGCTGTCATGCTTCGTGGTGTACAGGCGTGGATGTATAAGGAAGCAGACGCTCCACTCATCGGCTGGGAAGTGTACGCCCGAAAGATGCCTCACTACGGTTCTCCCGGCGTGGTCCTGGCCGCTGGAGCCACCACACTCGGGAAAGGGGGTAAGAAGCTTTATCAGGAATCCACTTTCACTCAATCACCACTTTTCTACAGCTTGGAAGCCTTTGCCTACAACTGCCATCAGGTACAGACCACGATTGCTGATTTGCTCGACACGTTTGGTGAAGCGGATAACGACACCATTCTGGAGTTTCTCAAGGAACAACTAGGCTCTACCAACAGCTTGTTGCCGTCAGCTGACGCTCTGGAGGGGTATCAGGCCAACGTAATTGCGCTCAAGGCTAATGAAGCAGTGAATACCGGAAAACGGGTGGAGATCACTGAAAAAGATTTAACCATATAACTCCCTTAATCTCATTATGAATAAAGCTCTTATCTTTGCCGCTCTCGTAGTCGCCCTGCCTGTACAGGCCGAAACCTACAAGTCCAAGTTTGGCAGCAACATCGTACTTGATGGTGATTCCAGCGTGCACAAGTGGAAGGTCGAAAGCAAACTGGTCGGGGGAACTTTCGAAGTAGACGCTGAAAAGCTCGGCACCAAGGGCAAACTAGAGGCTAACGCCAAGGTTTTCATCCCTGTCCGTTCCCTCAAAAGTGGAAAAAAACGGATGGATGAGGTCATGCATGCAGCTATGAATGCTGCGAAACATTCCAAGATCG
>CAZHJW010000242.1:0-2795 GCA_964533265.1 uncultured Pedosphaera sp. | reverse complement strand
GCGGTCGGCATAAACAGTACAAATTCTCCACGCCTGTTTTTTGCTCGCGCCTCATTGCTGTCCGATTCAGAAACCGGGACCTTCTCTCCAAAACTCTGCGTTCCCAAGCGTTCAGGGCCAACCCCAAGACGGGATAACTCTTCGGCCACAGACAGGGCCCGGCGTTCTCCCAAGGACAAATTATACTCTTCGGTTCCTCGCTCATCGCAATGGCCCTCAACTAAAAGCATATGCTTTGGATTCTGTATAAGGTGTTGAGCAACCTGTGTCACTATTTCCATATCTCCTGGGCGCAGTTCCGAACTATCGTAGTCAAAATGAACCGCAACGAAAACATTACGCTGTTCCTGATAGTTTTCAGGTATGTTTAGCGGTTCACTTGGGTTATTATTCCCTCCCACATCTGTCCCATTAGGATTACCCCCATTTCCCCCCGTATTACCCGGAGGAAGTGGATTCCGCGGATTACCACCGTTGCCACCCGGACCCAACGGATTATTAGCATTCGGATTCCCCCCCGCAAACTTGGGAATTTTAGTTATCCCAGCACCATCCTTGGATTTACAACCAAGTGCAATCAAACCCAATAGTGCAGCACAAAAAAACAGTTTCATCATGATTTCTCTTCGCATAGTCACTCCTTGTTTTTAAAGGGCCTCCTGACCCTATTGAAACTTACTTACCCCAAGCCGACTGAGATGCACTGCCGACAAAGGCTGGGAGTATTTTCACTTGTTTTGTCGGCACGTCAACTATTGCGAGGCCTCTCTTATTCACACCCCTGCGAGTAAATATGAGGTTGCGACTGTTGGGAGCCCAAGTCGGGCCTTCTCCAGAAGCAATTACTTTAGCCTCACCTCCCTGTGAAGGGATAACACAAACGTTAAAGCCTCCCATTTGTGAGGTGAACGCTATCCATTTCCCATCAGGAGACCAACTCGGCTCTGATGGATTAAGCACACCATTAGTGGGCACACGCATCATATTGCCTCCCTGCGCAGCCACTTTCACCAACATCCGTTTCCCGCGTGCGCGTGTCGCAAAGCAAAGCCATTGCCCGTCTGGAGACCAACTCACGCCACTCTCCTCTTCTTTGGTTACACAAATACGGTTAAGCCCTTCTCCCTTGAGGTTTTTCATAAACTCCCAAGCGGGCGGCGCCACATATACGTCTGGACTCCCACCCTTACTAAGGATCATTGCCAGAAATCCTTGAGGAGAGAGTGCCCCACCAGTGTTCAAACCTCGGTATCGAGCCATCACATCGCGCACCCCGGTTTTCATGTTTTGACGAATCACAGTCGTATTCTCAATCCCTCCCCTCTTAAGCCAGGAAGTATAATAGACCTCTGAATTATCCGGAGACCATTTAGGGGAACCAACAAGCGTCTTGTCATTGGTCAACGCTACGGGCTTGTGACCATCAAAATCCGAGAGAAAAATTTCCTCAGCACGCCGGCCGGTTTTCATCTTGAATAGGATCCTTGTCTGAGCGATTCCGGGTTTACCAGTAAGGGCTTGAATCGTATCATTACTCAGTGCATGAGCCTGATCACGCACGCTCCCTCCAGCATATTTCCGGTTAAAACCAAAGTTTCCTGCTTTGTCAGTTAGAGCACCCTTAACAGCCCCCTCCACAACGCCTTTTAAGATAAACGAAGCCTCAGAATCAGGCACGACCTTACAGCCCATCACCTCCAAATCGAACTCCAAAACCGCGGCAACCTCACCAGAATAACCGCTTAAAGCAATGGGGATGAGCTTATTGCGAGCCTCCCCCACCACTTGCAAATTACCTTCAGATGCCGGGGCTCCCGCATAAAGGAAAGAAAAACATGAGAAAAAAATGCAAATCACCGTCAGAAAACACAGAAATACTCTCATCATTTCATCTCCGTATCCGCGGCGTAAAATCCAAAGTAAACGTTCTCTTAGAATCTTTTGAGCCAGCTGGAAAACTCTTACCAATGGTCTTCACCCGGTCAAGCGCACTTTGTACAGAACGGTCTAAAGCCGCATCTCCAGTTTTACGAGTAATCCGAGAACTCAAAACACGGCCCGTACGGTCTATCGTCACCTCAACCACTGCCACTCGCGAACGTGTCAAATTCTTGGGAATCAAAGGTTGCCAAGTACGACGATATACAGAAACCACATACTGCGCATACGAGGTAAATGCCGCCGCATTGGCCCCCGACACGTTTACTTTGATGGCAGCAGAAAGCTGACTGCGAAGATTTTGAACTGCCCCGGTAAGTTTCGAAGAATCAACCTCAGGCCTTGTGGGAACTGGCGTAGCGACAGGCTTTGGAGCATTAGATCCAACGGTCTTGGTCGATTTTGCTATCCTGATGTTTTTGGAAGATGGACGCTTGGGTCTGGTTGATTTCGTTGCCTTTGGGAGCGGAGCAGGTTTCTTTGGGCCCGGCGTATTTTTAACTTTTCTTGGAGGGGTCGGCACAACCTTATTTGGCTGAACCCGTTTGGGCGGTTGCGGCACTACATTTCGACGAACCGTAGGGGCTGGCTTCACTGGCGAAGACTTCGTCGGCTTCGGGTTAAGAATATTGTCCAGCACCTCAGGAGCAATCATGCTAAGCGTTGGCTGGACTTTATCTGGCTTCGCAATAAAAAAAACAGCCGTAGCAATCAATAGAGCCGCTACCAGGACATGCAGGCCAATCGAAAGAAAAATGCACTTTTTCAATAAGCGGCTCATCTTTTATCCTCTCTGGTTCTAAGTGAAAACTTGGTGAGCCCATTTCGCTGACAGGCATCAATCACTGCATACAAAT
>CAZHJW010000241.1:0-2825 GCA_964533265.1 uncultured Pedosphaera sp. | reverse complement strand
GTATCTAATCTGGGCACTCACGTGCCCATCGGAACGAGCCGCTCCAAAGGAAAGCAATGGAGCCGTGTTAAGGTTCAAACAGTGAACGACATCTTTACCACTTACTTCAATTACTGGAGGCTCGGAATAGATGTCACCGATGTTGGCCGCAACCTGAATAATTCGCTCTACTTCATTCGCAAAAGAACCTTTTCCAGAGAACCCAGAGCCCGAGCCTCTTCCCCACGGTATCCCCGCGTCGGGCTTATGCCACGAGCCTATTGCTTCCTGATGACCTCCCAATCCAAACTCCAGAGGGAATGGGCTAGCCGGGTCAGGAACGGGCAGCACTTGGCCTCCAAGCATATGCTCTTTAGGTGCGGCAAGCTCATTGACATCCAGCGATTCATTCAGCATCGCCCCAGCCATTTTCTCCACTGAGGCAGTTAGCCCATCCATTTTGAATGGATAAACCAACCGCAATCTCAATGCCCCTTTTTTGGCTAACTTCACTTGTGTTCCCTTGTAAGGACCTTCGACTATTTTCAGTATAAAATCATTCTTCTTCCCGACGGGGCCCGCACTGTTAAGTTGAAAGACATGCTTGGGTGTTATCACACCTCCCAGAGCGTTATTCTGAGGCTGAAGCATTACCCCAGCATTTTCTACCAGGACATAATCCCCAGACACAAATCGTCGAGGGTTCCGGGGTGTAACACAGGTAAAGATCCCTGATGGGACATCATAAGTAAAATCTCCCACCGAATTCAGTGAACGCGGCCCGGGACTCACAGGAGGAATCAATCCCAAGCCACTAAACCGAACTCTGGAGCCCCCATCCAACTGTGCTGATCTATGCAGCGACACCGATGTTCTGTCATGTACTTTCACAAAATAAGGAATCGTATCGGCAAGGATGTAGGTATGACGATATACCAATTTGCACTCGGCATTTTGAAGGCCTGCAGGAAGCACTTCCATTGGGTCTGGTGTTGAAATATTTAACTGTGGAATCCACTGGCCTGCATTTGCATTCCAACTGGCCCAAGCGGTTTGCCCTGCAAGCCTAGCAAACGGGAGACTTAGAGATGAACTGTCGGTGTTCGAAGGCCCTATACTTCCGGGCCCCATGCTCCAGTATCCAGAATTGGAAGTATTAATAAGATTTGCAGGGACAAGCTGCCATGGATTTAAAGATTTTGCCCTCCTCACTAAACGAAGATTTTGTGTGACCCCGGTTATCACCAGTTGAACTGCGTCAGTTCCAATCAAACGGTGTGGTGCTAAGGTCTGAATTGGCCCGCCAGAACCAAATAACTGAACCCACAAATCTTTTCGAGTTTGAGCAGTCTGCAAAGAAGGAGAAATTAAGGGAAAAGAGATCGGATCAACAATATGAGGAGGAAACAGTCCGGCCAACTCAAGCTTATCTCCATCCTTTAAGCCATGCTCATCCAAAAACCGCATTACATGCCCTTCATCAGGGCTTGGGCTGCCTGGTATTTGATCTAAAAATGCGTAGCCATAGGTCACCTCATCACGAATGGTGCTAATGTCAAATCCACCTTTTTCCTCGGGTAATTCCACAGAGGAAAAGGTTTCCATGAACCGGTAAAACCCGTAAGGCCTTTTGCCTCCTCCATTAACACGAAACCAATTGTATAAAGAGTCATTGTTCTTGGAAGTGTTCAGGGCTTGCGCTGCGGCATACGCCATCGAATTAGGCTGGCCGCTCATATTAGCCTTAATTACCTCACTGTATCCGGTCGTTGGATAACCGTAATCCATTACACTCCCTATAGCTCCTCCCAGCTCATACATGCCCCCTGTATATTTATAAGGATTGTATTGCTGAAGGCGAAATGTATCTGGATTGATATGATATAAAGGCGGGGCTAGATCAATGCTGCGCGGCCTCTGCCCCTGCCTCCTTTCATGAACCCAATTCTTTGGATCCGAATTGTTGTGATTGTATCTAACGTTCAGTGCCTGACTTGCCGCAACTGTCATATAAGCAGTACGGGCAATAAATCTATTTCCTGGACCATGCGGCTTTTCCTTGTCCTCCAGCAACCCGACCCACTCAGGATCACCATACAGCCGGCGCGTAATATCTGTCTTTTGCCCAAAAGGATCTCCGGCTTGGTTTAGGGGGTTTATCTCAGAATTAAGGTCCAGATAGGTCGAATTGAAGTCCTGCACCCCATCGCCTGTTTTATCTATGTAAACTGGCACAAATTCATTGGTGCCAGATCTTTGGGAAACCAGTAAACCAGAGGTTCCATTTAGATCCTTTGTGATGGAGTCGACGGCCTGCCGTTGTGCATGTTTTGAGCTCCCTCCCGAAATAAAAGTCGCCTCTGTTCTACGCAAAGACGCAGAAACTGACGCACGCTCAAACCGAGCAAAACCCACAAAGGCAACCACAAGAAAAGTAACCATCGCCAACATAATCAAGGCAACGATCAGAACCGCCCCACGTTCATTTGAATACTTTACTTTCATTACAACCCTCCCTTACTGCCTGACACCCTTACTATCTGTTTAAAAAAATAAACTCTATCAAGGTTTTGCGCAATGTGGTCCAACCTTGCTTTGCTCCTTTTCCCATGGTCTGTCTCGCCTTCCAACTTCTGCTCCATTCCTTCCTGAACTTCTTTGAGTAACTTTTTATCCAACACTGCCAGCTCCACCTCGATATAAGAGGGGTGATCAAGCCCACTAAAAGTTTCAGAAGAACCCGGAGTATCTCGAAATTCTCCGGGCACTTCGTTTTTACCCACTGTCCTAATTTTAAAATGTATTACTCCATCAATTAATTTTGCAAATGCCACTGGCTCATCAAG
>CAZHJW010000240.1:0-2903 GCA_964533265.1 uncultured Pedosphaera sp. | reverse complement strand
AAATAGGCGTGAGTAACCCGTTCAGCACCACCGGCTAGGGGGTTTTGTGGATCACGCCAATTGAGCATCAAAAAACGCACGCAAGACGCAGTCTTCACACCGAGTGTACACCTGACAATGAAAAAGCCCGATTGACCAGCCGGCCGGTTTAGCTAAGAATGAATCCACGGGCGAGTGGCGGAATTGGTAGACGCGCCGGATTTAGGTTCCGGTCTCGCAAGGGGTGGAGGTTCGAGTCCTCTCTCGCCTACCAGTTTTTAACGGATATCAAAAACCCCTAGTTCCCTTTTTAATTCCCTTATCCGAAACTGGTTTTTCAAGTGCTGCGCCACTTCATCAAGTGTGGGCCCATCAGTTGGCAAATAATGATCAAGCCGAAATTCACGCGTGACGTAATTCACCCCCATTACATTATCCGCCCCACCTCGTTCAGTTGAAACTCCATAGTTTTTTAATGAACCACCACCGCTCCCCTCAATGGCTATCCTCCGCACAAACACTTCCTTACCCGTTCGCTTGCTGACAAACAATGCCTCTAACAAGGTATCATGAAGGGCAAAATTAACTTCATCGAGCTCGGTAAACCATGCGTTCAAAACAGCCCCATGGCTTGAAGGACCGGGAGTAAGCGGGGCAGCAGACCTGCAGCCCACAAATAACGCCATAATAGAAAAAATAATAAACCAACGAATCATGCCTGAAAGGTTACCGGAAGGAAATGATCGCAGCAAGCACCCTGAGAGCAAAAATCAATCTTTAGTTCTCGGTTTACGAAGACAGTTTTGTAATGTCATAACCGCCATCGCTGTTCCATATTGGCGATGATAATCATAAAGAGGATAGTCCCACCAATCACCGTCCTTTTCCTGCAACTTCATAATGGTGGTCGCCAAGTGATCCTGCAACCGCGAGCGCTCCTTTTCAGGAACGTGATCCATCAACATCCCAGCATAGTAATGACCGTAATAATAAAAATACCCGGCGATCTGAAACCAAGCTTCATGAGGAACGGGACGCTTACGGCCAATCCCCAGCCATTCGTTACGGGCGAACAAACGGTCAAGCCAATCAACAATAACCTTATCAGTAACTCGCTTATCTCCCCATAACCGCAGGGCGAGGTTGCCAACCTGTGTACGCCCAAGGCTACCAGCCGGCCGATTGATTCCACGCCTCGGTGAATTCTTCAGATACTCTCCATAAAGAAAACTTCCATCAGGAAGATGCTGCCGCTTCAAAGAGGCCAGTGCTCGCTTTACCAGATGAGGCGGGGGCTCAATACCAGCAACTTTGGCCTCGTGAAATGCAACCAAAATGGTTCCATTCACAAAGGAAATGGAACTACTAGCCGGCTTTTGAGTGCCAACACGAAAATCATAATATCCCCATCCTCCATCCACTGATTCATAACGGTTCAACCGGTCAAATTGCGTTTGGATCACCGCCTCAATCCGTTGTATCTTGGGGATATCGGGATTTACCGCTGCCTTCGCACGTGCACGCAACCTGACTAGAGCCTGCAAGCCATAACCATGCGCCCACACGTTATACATGGCATCAGCAGTTGCCCGACGAAGCTTGGGAAGATGTTCCAAAAGGTAGGTTTCAGAATCTTTAAGTGCAGCGCGCGTTTGCGGAGTATTACCACCAGCCTCAATCAGAGCCGAAGTACAGAGAGCGGTCACCGCTAGTCTAAAAGCATAGTGACTGTGAAAGGTGGGCGCATAGATATTCAGGCCCTTGGTATTGCGGGGAGACCCCCATGAACCATCCTTGTTCTGGTTACCTAACAGAAAATAAATACCCCGGTCAATGGACTTACCCACTGTCCCATCACCCGGAGGTTTTACGTCTGGCAACTTCGGCACTTTGGGTGGCTCACCCGCAAACAGGCCGGTGGCCAGTGCTAAACTAAGGCAATAAAATCTCATCACCTTCACTGAGTCCCTTAATAATCTCCGTTTTACCACCGTGAGAATCACCGGTTTTCACTACTCGCTGAGATTCACCTTTTTTGGTCTTAAGACGAACGATAAGTTCTCCTTTCGCATTAGCGCGTAAAGCTTTGCTGGGCACGGTAATTACCTTGGGTTTATTTAGTATCGGCAAACGAATCGCGCAACTCATTGCCGGATGCAGATAACCTTTGTCACTCGGATCAACGGTAAATAACACCTTATACTGGCCTGGAGCAGAAGGCAGACGCGAAACTGATTTCACTTCGACAGCTACCCGGTGGCCCGGATCGGCGGTTGGCGTGGCCCAGCCTTTCATTTTGACGGCCACCTTACGATAATCCGCTTCAGCCAACGATGCTTGGGCCGCCAAACCCTTTAGGCTTACAACTGTCATTACCACTTCGCCTGACAACAATTTACCTCCTTCGCGGAGTTTAGCCCGCACTCCCTTACTTCCTGCCCAAGCACCATCCACGAACGCACCGTGGTAGAGAACTCCATCAAGGGGGGAACGTACGCTAAGCAACTTGGCATCACGCTTGAGCTTGGCCAAATTTTTCTCCGACTCCTTTAGGCTGCGTTCCTGCTTACGCATGCCCACCTCCAACTTGGCGAGTTTTTCTTCATGGGTTGAGGTTGCCTTTTTTGTACTTAGCTTCACCCGGTCCAAGTTCAAGGTGACGTCCTCCTCTTCACGCGGCAGGGTAAACTCCAGAGTAGCCTCAGTGGTGTTGCGGGTGCGATTTAGATAATGAATAGCCCGGTCCACCGAGTGCTGAGCACGCTTGACTATAATTTCTTCAGTTTCCTCTGTGATGTCATCGGCCTCATACATTTTTTTGAGTTGCTTCAATTCTTCCTGCACATACGCCAGTGAATTCTCAGCATTCGTTCGCGAATAGTTGGCTGACTTACGACTCAACTCACGGGTCTTTTCCATATAAC
>CAZHJW010000239.1:0-2951 GCA_964533265.1 uncultured Pedosphaera sp. | reverse complement strand
AATTAAATGTTAATGAGTAGAGCTATCAGGCTCAACCTTTATGCGAAAATGCCCTGTTATAGGATAATCAAACAACACATTTTCCTCTTGAGCTCCCGATCCTATATTGTGAATCACGAGAGGAGTCCCATCTTTAGCCTTTTTATCACTCACAATCATGATATGCGGTCGCTTACCAACCGAACAGGAAACCAAATCGCCGTAAAGATAGTTTCCCTTTTTGTTGCTCACTCTCAGAGACCACCCCTTCCTCTCAAAAAACCGGCGAAGGTTGGGAACGCGACGATGGTCAATGTTGCGGTCAGTTTTACTTAAACCCCAAATCTTAGGATATTTATTGAAGGCCTTCTTCATATCCTCGTGAACCAACTTCTGCAAATCAAACCCAACTCCCTGGCGTAATGCCCGAATGACGACATCGGTGCAAACTCCGCGCTCAAGAGGCACATCGCCCTCCGGATATTTAAGCCCAACGTAAGCTGGATCATAAATCGTCGTCTTGCCAATTTGGGACCGGGCCGCCTGAACAATGGAAGCACCGTAGTCAAAGTCATCTTCAGAGATTGGGCTTATGAACCCCACGGAAGCCGATCGCGGTCGCTCGCAACCTCCACCAAGGCAAGAAATCCAAACCGCCAATGCCCATTGGCACAACTTTAATACCTTGCCCTCTTTGAAGTATTCCGAGCGGCTCAATTTTTCTTGTCTTTATTTTTCTCCGACCGCCGCTTGCCGGAGGCCGCGCTTCCACCACTGGTATCCCTGCGAAAATTGAGCTTGGCTAATGACTCTTTGACTGGTGAAACATTGCGTCCTTTCAATCGTTCTGTATCTCTGGCTATCTCAAACCATTTTTGTGCCATGACCTTTACACGTTCAGGATATTTCTTTGAGAGATCGTTTGTTTCCGTCCGGTCCTCATCCAGATTATAGAGCTCCCACCGACCGAGCTTGGCCGACACAAGTTTCCAAGGACCCTGACGCAGGGCGCGGTCGGTTCCAAAGTGAAAGTAGAGTGTTTCGTGCCCCTGACGCTCTTTACCCTGCAGAATTGGCAACAGGGATTGCCCCATGAGTGGATCAATCTTTCGCTCACCGATTTGCTTCGGATACTTGGCTTGTGCCACATCAATGAAGGTGGCCATAAAATCAATAAGATGACCCGGTTGACGTGTAATGCTGCCTGGTTTGGTCTTCAAGCCCTTGGGCCAATGAGCAATCAGTGGCGAGCTGATTCCTCCTTCATGTTGGTTCTGTTTATAGAACCGGAAAGGTGTATTACCCGCGTGTGCCCAGCTGGCATCATAGGTCCAGTAGGATTTTGGATCCCAGGGTTTAAGATAGCGACCACGGGTACGCTCAAAAGGGCAGGCCCCATTATCCGCACAAAAGAGAAAGAGTGTGTTTTCCCATACCCCCTTGGCCTTAAGTCTGTCGACCAGGCGACCAATGTTCTGGTCCATTATCTCCACCATTGCCGCAAAAACCTCCATGCGATCTGATTCCCACTGGCGTTCCTTGGCACTTAAGCTATCCCAGGCGGGTATGTGATCGGGTCTTTTACTCAACTTAAACTTTTCGGGTATTAACCCAGTTTTTAATTGTTTTGCATAACGTGTGGCACGCAACTGATCCCAACCATCATCATATCTTCCATCACACTTTTTAACGTCCGATTCAGGTGCATGTAATGGGTAGTGCGGAGCATTAAAGGCAACATACAGCAGGAAGGGGTCCTCTTTTTTCGTGGCTTCATCGATAAATTCCAAGGCAAAGTCTCCCATCGCGTGCGTGGTATAAAACGACCGGCCATTAAGCATTTTGGGCACCTCATAGTTTTCCCCATTATATCTGAAAGAGTTGTCACCGGTAAAAAAATTGCAGGCGCCCGAAAGATGACCCCAGTAATTCTGAAAACCAAAATCAGTGGGCTGTTTACTTAGATGCCACTTACCCACCATGGAGGTAGAATAACCCGCTTGACCCAGCACCTCAGCAATAGTTGTCCCGCGGCTCAGGCTCGCACTGCCGGCTTGATCACAGTAGAGCCCGGTAAGCAAACTCACGCGCGAGGAGTGGCACTTGGCCGTATTATAAAATTGGGAAAACCGAAGACCTTTTGAAGCCAAGGCATCTAGGTTCGGGGTTTGAATCTCTGAACCGTAACACCCCAGATCAGAAAACCCAAGATCATCAGCCATGATCAACACGATATTCGGCCGTTGAGCTGCCGTGAGATTCAAAACAAAGAGCAACGATAGGAAAAATATTAAACGTTTCACTGACGAAGTTTTTCGCCGAACCACCCCGCGAGGTCAATGCACTTCAGCAATAGTTTACAGGCAGCTAAAAACCTGCTAGTTGTGCACGCTTTTCAGAGACTGAACTATGCCCACCGCATCCAAGATTATTTACACAAAAACTGATGAAGCCCCGGCTCTGGCAACCCGCTCGCTGTTGCCGATTCTACGTGCCTTCACCCAAAGCTCCGGTATTGAGTTTGAATTGAAGGATATTTCACTCGCTGGACGCATACTGGCCAATTTTCCTGAAAACCTTACTGAAGACCAACGTGTACCCGATGCACTCGCCGAACTGGGTGAACTGGCCACCAAGCCTGAGGCCAATATCATCAAGTTGCCAAATATTAGCGCTTCCATCCCTCAACTGGTGAGTGCCATTGAGGAGTTACAGTCCCATGGTTTTAATGTCCCAAGTTTTCCTGAGGAATCCGGGAACGATGAAGAAAAACAAATCCGTTCCCGCTATGCCAAGGTGCTCGGTTCAGCCGTAAACCCCGTTCTGCGTGAAGGCAATTCGGATCGTCGCGTAGCTGCCCCGGTTAAAACCTACGCGCAAAAGAACCCGCATCCGATGGGTGAATGGTCATCCGATTCCAAATCGCACGTGGCACACATGGATGACGGTGATTTTTACGGAAGCGAACAGTC
>CAZHJW010000238.1:0-2960 GCA_964533265.1 uncultured Pedosphaera sp. | reverse complement strand
CGTCGATGTTTGATCCCAAATCGCCCAAGCCCTATTACTTGAAGTACGAGGACGATCTTCCACAAAAGAGTGATGATCCTCGTGAGCGTCGATCCATTGCTTATCAGCACTTGATCCACAAGTTCCTGCGTTGTGTTGCTGCGATTGATGACAACGTGAAACGGGTCTACGAATATCTCGAAAGTGAGGGGATTCTCGATAATACGCTGATCATCTATACCAGTGACCAAGGCTATTGGCTTGGTCAGCACAATATGCATGACAAGCGGTTGATATTGGAAGAGTCACTCAAGATGCCCTTTATCGTACGTTATCCAAAGGAGGTGAAAGCCGGAACGATAAATGACCGGCTCGGGATGAATATCGATTTCGGCCCCACTATGCTGGACTTTGCCAAAGTGAAAATCCCCAAAGCTATGCAGGGAGTTAGTCTGCGACCTTTACTGCGCGGTGCGTGGCCCAAGGAATGGCGAAAGGCTATTTTTTATGCCTATTACGCCCGCGCACCCATGCACTGGGGTATTCGTACCCAGACACAGAAGCTCATTCATTTTCCGCATACTGATGAAATCGAGTTCTATGATCTGATCAAAGATCCTCTTGAGACGACAAGTGTGGCCGGTCAGAGTGATTACCGGCAAAATATTGCAGAACACACGAGCATCATGAAGCAACTCATGAAAGAGGTAGGCATTACGCGCGAGTACCTTCTGAAAAACATGCAGAACAATCGTGAGAGACCGCCGCTTTCCGGAGTAAAACGTAAACAGCCAAAAAAAAAGTAATTAAAGAGCCGCGAGTAGCTCAGTTGTCTTTGCTGTTGACAGTGATGAATAGTTTTCCCCTTCACCAAAGGACACGACTACTTGTTCGCCAAGGATTTGCAGGGAGTAAACAGTTAAGAATCCTCGCCAAAAACCTTCACAATCTCCTCCATTAATTACGGGATCATCACTCATTACCTCTGGGAGAAGGCTGTGTTGATTCAGTCTTACAAGGTAATCGTGGTAAACATGGTTTTCATCCTTTTGATGTACTAGCAGGTACCATGCGTCACCTAGTTTTTGAGGTACGGTGCTTAAAGAGATTAAACGATCGGCCAGTCCATTTGTAGGGGGTGACGGCCTGCACTGCTCAGAAAGGCGAAACTGCGCGCTAGAAAGGTCCGTTAGTTTTGCTATGGTGTAGTCTGGGTAAAACTGATAGAGGCAATGTAATGTTTGCTCACTGGGAATCATCACCCAATTTTTTTCAACACCCTGAATTTTCACGCCCTCTATATCTATAGGGCAAATCAGATTAATGGTGCGTTTGGTAAGATCAACACGAGATAGAGCCATGCCAATATTGTAGCTCTGCACCCATAAAGTGTGCGTACACAAGAGTTCGCCATTGTAGACAAATAACCTGTAATCTTCCGTACGCCAGGGTTGGTTGGGAAAGTTTTCAAAACGAACATCGTAGTGGTTCTCAGCGACTTCTAAAGCGCTATCTAGCCGAAAGATCACAGCCTGCATAGAGGTAAAGTTGAGTGACTTGTCCGAGTTTCGTTCGGCCTGATTATATGGTTCACACCTAGCGATACCCCACAAGTCCCCGTTATATTCCACTAGTGATGGATTGAATATACCGCCTGGAAAACGGTTATAATCCAGCATTAAGCGATTGCGGTTCTTGAATACCATCCCTGTGGTTATCGTCGGAGGAAACGGAAGGAATGGCAAGCAAGGGAACTTCTTTCTCGCCACATCTTGCTGTTCGTCTTATATTGTAGATCGTCATGATTGAGTTATTTGGTAACCGTGACAATGGCCGCACTCACTGCGATGGGTTTTCTCGGCGGGATTTTCTCAAAATCGGAGGCATGGCAGCCGGAGGTCTTTCGCTTGGCCAGCTTCTGGAGGTGGAAGGGGCGCAAAAGCCAGGCCGTTCACACAAGGCGGTGATTAATATATATCTGCCAGGAGGTCCGTCGCATCTTGATTTTTTCGATCTCAAACCAAACGCACCCAAGGAAATTCGAGGAGAGTTTAAACCGATCAAGACTAATGTGGCGGGCATGGAGATTTGTGAGCTCTTCCCGCGTTTGGCTAGGATGGCCGATCAATTTTCCATCATTCGCTCACTGGCAGATTCGGATGGTGGGCACGATTGTTACCAGTGCATGACGGGACGGCGTCGTAGCGATGCGCGCAACGCTCCACAAGGTGGATGGCCGAGCTGGGGCTCTTGGGTTTCCAAGCTACAGCCCAATAATGGCGGTGTGCCCTCCAATGTCTCGCTCATGTATCCCACTGGAAACCGCACTTGGGGAGAGGCGGGGAATGCCGGATTTATCAGTGCAGCCCACACGCCGATGCAGCTGGTGCAGAAAGATCCCAATGCCAAGGCGCAAAGCCTCGTGCTTGAGGGGGTCAACCTTAACCGCCTTAATGATCGCAAAAGCCTGTTGAATGGGATTGACCGGTTTCGGCGTGACGCCGACACCACCGGCCAGATCACTGGTCTGGACGAGCACAACAAGCAGGCGATCCGTATTCTGTCCAATGGCGGGCTGATGGATGCATTGGATATTTCTAAGGAAGATCCGCGTATTGCCGAACGGTATGGAGTGAATATTCCAAAGTACCAGCGAGATGGCGCCCCAAAGATGATTCGCAACTTCCTTGTTGCCCGCCGTTTGATCGAAGCGGGAGCGCGAGTAGTTTCGTTAAATTACAGCCGCTGGGACTGGCATGGAGGTGATGGTATGAATTTTCCTCGTTCACGCGAGGAGATGCCACTTCTGGATCAAGGCTTGTCGGCATTGCTCACCGACCTCAAGGAACGAGGCCTTAACAGGGACGTGGCGGTGGTGATGTGGGGCGAATTTGGACGCACCCCGAAGATCAACAAGAATAATAGTCGCGATCACTGGCCTCGTGCGAACTTTGCCTTTCTGGCTGGCGGCGGCATGAATC
>CAZHJW010000237.1:0-2995 GCA_964533265.1 uncultured Pedosphaera sp. | reverse complement strand
AAGTGAAGACAGTTTATACTGATAAGGATAAGGCCTGGATTGAGGTTCGGTTCGGCTTCACCCAGTGGATTAAAAAAGGAAAACAGTTTACTTACGTGAGCGAGCGTGAAGGTTGGAGGCAGCTCTATCTCGTGTCACGTGATGGGAAAACTGTACTCAAAGTGACGCACGGAAAATACGACATCAGCCGTACGCTCAAAGTAGATGAGGCCAAGAATCTATTGTATTTTATTGCTTCGCCTAATAATGCCACTGAGAGGTATCTTTACCGGATTGGGTTGGATGGAAAAGGATTGAAACGTCTTTCACCGCAGGATCAAACCGGTTCGCATAGTTATAGCATTTCTCCAGACGCAAAATGGGCACTGCATACTTTTTCAAACATTGAGTCGCCGCCAGTTACTAATTTGATTGAACTCCCTTCACATAAGGTAATCCGGGTCATGGAAAAAAATCAGGCTCTGCGAGGTAAATTGGAAAAATTGAAGCGGCCAAAGTTGGAGTTTTTCCGCGTTAAAATTGGCGAAGGTTTGGAGGTGGATGCATTTGCGGTTTTACCCCCCCATTTGGACCCCAAGAAAAAATATCCGCGACTCGTTTATGTTTATGGAGAGCCCGCGGGCCAGACTACGGTCAATAGTTGGCGAGGCTCGGGAGGTCTCTGGCACTGGATGTTGGCCCAACAGGGTTATGTGGTGATGAGCATTGATAATCGCGGAACAACGGCTCCGCGTGGCAACGCCTGGCGCAAAAGTATTTACCGGCAGGTGGGTATATTGGCATCACAAGATCAGGCCGCAGCCGTAAAGCAGGTGCTCAAGGATCGTCCTTATCTTGATGCTGACCGCGTAGGGGTGTGGGGCTGGAGTGGAGGAGGCTCCATGACCCTTAATGCCCTTTTTCGTTACCCTGATCTTTACCAGATGGGAATTTCCATCGCTCCAGTCCCGAACCAGCGCCTGTATGATACGATTTATCAGGAACGTTATATGGGACTGCCCAAGGATAACGAGAAAGGTTACAAGAATGGTTCGCCGATTACATTTGCAAAGAACCTAAAAGGAAAACTGTTGCTCGTCCATGGGACGACTGATGATAATGTGCATTATCAGGGAATGGCCAAGTTGATTGATGAACTGGTGGCAAATAAGAAACAGTTTGAAATGTTGGCCTATCCGAACCGTTCTCACTCCATTCGGGAAGGGCGCAAGACCACTCTGCATTTACGGACCGCGATGACGGATTTTTTAAGGCGCACGCTGCCGTCGGGGTCTCAATAGTTTTTGAAACTCAGCCGGCGCCAGTTTCGGCTGTTCCAGCCATTTACCGTAGAAAACCTTGTCCTTGTAGCGGGCGACATCCCGGTCAGCTTCGGCCTGCCAAATACGCGAAGTTTGAGGGGTGTTGTAGTATTTCGGATTGGGGTTTGCGTGATAGGCTGCTTGGATTGATTTAAGTGCCGCCTGTTTATTCGTATAGGAAATGCGCTGATCATTGTTCACCGATCGGTACATAACGTCCAAAGTTGGTGTGTCAAAATGAAAAAAGGCAATTCTGGAGGGCGTACAGGAATAGAATAGCTCCCGTGGGGAAGGTTCCAGTGGGGATGACCTTGGCTGATAATGTTCGAGTTCTTCCATGACTTGAACGGTCTTATATTTACCGTCATCTACTCCGTCATCAGTATATCGGGTGACTTTGTGTGGCTTGCGGTACGGAAAATGATGGATGTAAAGTTTATTGTGATATTTCAGGATGACTCCGTAACCATTAGGGTTGCCGGTGGAGTTGCGGATGGTTGGCACATAAATTTCCGCCCCACTTAGTGTTGTGCCATCTTTGAATTTGAGCTTTAACCTTTCGGCTGAATGGCTAGTTAAAGCGAAGGTAAAGGCAGAAACAAACAGGAGGATTCGTCTCATATACCAACATAACATACTTCAACAGGGCTCGCAATGTGGATCAGATCCATTTGGCTAGACAATCTTATTGCGACTGCTAGGTTCGCCCTCCATCCAAATTATAATTATGAAAAAACGTCTTGTGACTCTCCTTATGCTGTTGTTTGCGTTTGTTGAATTGGCTCAAGCCAAGGACAAACGCCCCAACATCCTTTTTGTCTTTAGTGACGACCACGCTCCGCACGCAATCGGAGCTTACAACGGTTGGCTCAAATCAGTGAACCCCACCCCTCAGATCGATAGGCTGGCAAAGGATGGCATGCTCTTTGAAAAGAGTTTTTGTTCCAATTCCATCTGTGGTCCCAGTCGTGCCGTGATTATGAGTGGCAAGCACAGCCATAAGAATGGTTTCATGAATAATGGTAATTCATTTGATTGGAACCAACAGATATTTCCCAAGTTGCTGCAGAAGGTCGGTTATCAAACCGCGATCTACGGCAAAAGCCACCTGAAGGGCCAACCTCAGGGTTTCGATGACTGGAAAGTTTTACCGGGACAGGGGCTTTACTATAATCCGGACCTTTTCACGCCCAAAGGTAAGGTGCGTATTGAGGGGCACTGTACGGATATCGTGACAGACTTGGCCGTGGAATGGCTGAAGGATAGCCGTGAAGATTCGAAACCGTTTATGTTGATGGTACAGCACAAGGCTCCGCATCGTGCGTGGATGCCGGCGCTGCGTCACCTAAAACTCTATGATGATATCGATATTCCTGAACCGGAGACCTTGTTTGATCATTATAAGGATAATGCCCATCCAGCGCGTCATCAGGAGATGGAGATTGATCGGCATATGGACCCCAACTACGACCTGTTTGTGGATCTCACCGCTGACTTTACCGGTACGCCTATTCAGAAACGACAGGACCGATCCGCGCGTGTGAATATGACTCGCATGACTGAGGCCCAAATGAAAAGCTGGCGTGCGCATTATGGTCCACGTGATGAGGCCTTCCATAAGGCCAATCTCAAGGGTAAAGAATTGGTGCGGTGGAAATTTCAACGGTATGCCAAGAACTATCTGCGTTGCGTCA
>CAZHJW010000236.1:0-3000 GCA_964533265.1 uncultured Pedosphaera sp. | reverse complement strand
TCCACCCCGACATCGCGGCGGCTTTCAACAAGGAACTTGATGCGCGAACAAAACTTAAATTCCCCATCTACGACATGTTCAGCGGCATGCTGCTTCCCGCCATTGATAAAGTAGCGATAAAAATTGGGTCAGCTCAAGCCTCTGTGGACCACGCGCGAATTGCCTGCCTGTTGGAGCTACACCATTTGGAACACAAGAATTACCCCGAGAAACTGGCTGGCCTGAAAAAACCCCTTCCTCTTGACCCGTATAACGGGAAGCCATACGCCTACAAATTGACTAAGGAAGGCCGCTATCAGCTCTATGGAATCGGCTGGAACCAAAAGGATGATGGCGGAACAGTCATCAAGAATGGAGATAGACCCGACCCTGAAAACGGCGACTTGGTCTGGAGCTATTCTTCACAAACCCCGGAAGAAAAATAAAAAAGCCCCGCAGAACCAGCGGAGCTTGCAAAATATGAGGAGCCGACGCGATTAGTTCTCCCCTCGGGCCTCAGCAATTTCACCGGCCTTTTCCTTCAGTATCTTCTGGATTTCCTCAGCAGGAATCGCGAAAAACTCCACCCGGTTTGCCTTGGCGATATTGATGCCGATCAGTTTGCCTTCCAGATCAAACAGTGGTCCCCCCATATCCGAAGGTCCAAGCAGGATTTCGTGCTGGACCACACGCTTAAACCCGGTACGACGAACACTTACTTTGCCGCTCATTTTATCGTTGCGACTCTTCAACTCTGAGAAAACTAAGTTGCGGTAGCCCAGTGTGATCTCGATATCCAGCTCCTCATCACCACGCTTGACCGACACGGTAATAGTAGTGCCTGGATCAAAACTTTTCACCTTGTTGATCATCTTTTCGCGCTCAAAGAAGTCATCGCCATCGATGGAATAAATGACATCGCCTTTTTTCATGCCGGCTTTCTCCGCCGGGCCACCCTTCGCCACATCGGTCACTTGTACGCCTCCAAATTCCTTGCCGTCCTTACCTCCAAGAATAACACCAATCACCCCGCCTGCTTTTTTAATTTCACGAGGCAAGGCACTGCAAACCCCGCCTCTCACACTAGCCCCGGATAATGCCGTGCCAGCCACCCCGGCCACCACCCAAGTGCCATGAGCAAGACCCTCGGTCTTACCCCATTCAAAGCCCGGGTCCACCTCCCTGCCCAGATCAAGAAACACCAGGTCATGGGCAATATCGCGAACCAACACCCGAGCCCTGCTAATTCGTTTACCCGGGCCCACGATGCGTAGCGCCCCAGGATTAGCCGTATCGATCTCACTATTTTTTGCCACGACTATTCCATCCTTGCTGACCACTGTACCCAGTCCGGTGAATTTGGCGCCAGACCATATGTTTACCGTGCACGCCTTCGCAATATCACCGGCCACCTCGCCAAAGGCCTCGCGTAACTGGGTTCCATCAGTGCGAAGCTTGGTCGATAGGGAAGCCGACTCCAGCACCGAGCCAGTCAGCAAAAATAAACTGCAAATAGATGCGAGATAGATATTCATGGTATTAAATGTTTTTTAACGTTGTTGTAGCACTACTTCCAACACCTTCTCTTTTTCCTCTCGCAAAAGTGTAATCTTCACTTTCGTCTTGGGTTTAAATTTCCGTATTTCGTCAGTCAAGGATTGTGCTTTTGTTATTTGGATATCATTAACTTTTTGTATGATATCATCCTTTTTAAGGCCGGCCTTGGATGCCGGCGTATCTTCACGAACTTCAATCACAAGAGCCCCCTGTGCGTGATCCTCTGCAAGAACACCAAGAAATGTTCCTGTAAGCCGGGGCCGACCTCCGCCGGACCGTTTACCCAGTGCCTTGGAGTCTTTTAACGCCTTCCAATCTGCCTGAAAGGCCGGCATGGAAACGTGCATATTGGAATCAGGGCGGCTGGATATCCGGCTATGAATCCCAATCACAACACCATTAAAGTTAAAAAGCGGACCGCCTGAGTCACCACCCAGAAGCATACAGTCAGTGCGTATAGTGTCCGACCGAGCACTAATCACGCGGCCGACCCGCACAACGACTCCACGATCCTTATCCAGACCGCCTGGGTTCCCCACCGCAATACACCACTGGCCCACACCCGGAAGTTCTTTCTTACTTTTATCGTACTCCACAACTGGCAGATCATCGGGCGGATCAGTTACTTGCACCAAGCCTGAGTCAGTATCGCCATTCATTCCGAGCGCCTTACCTTTAAGTTCCCGACCATCGGCTAAAATAATCTTTACCGCACGACCGGGCTGCCCTGATACGTGCCCAGCTGTAAGCACCAAGCCCTCCTTGTTAACCACCACACCACTTCCTGAGGATCCGCCCATCTGCAAGGTCACCGTTGCGGCCATGCATCTAGGCAGGACTTTCTGTACCTGCTTTTGGATGGAAATGAGATCTGAGAGAGATTCTGGAGCTTCTTTTTCCCATGCCGGCTTGTCAGCAATGGCGGCCTGCCAAAAAATCAAAAGCGACAGCAAACAGATAATTTTACGCATGTTCATAGGTGAGGACGTATTTTAGCTTATTTGGTTACGAATGGCAAATAAGGTAAAGTAGCACCAAATCCATATTTTGCCTGGAAACGATTATCTTTTCTTTTTGAGGTGTTTGTCAGCAAAATTCATATATTGCTCCCAATCAAAAGCCGTCACGTCATGTTTTCCGGTCCGGACATGATACCCGATTGCCCCCATAACGGGTCGATCCACCAGAGGTTGCTTCGAGGCGGGTAATCCACTCAACCCGTAAAGCTGATAAACTGGATTAGCATGCATTCCCGAAAGGAACTCTCCATTGGGATCTGCCCACTTATCGCCCACTGCACTAGCTATATAAACTGGCCGTGGTGCGGCAAGGGCAACCAACATGTGCTGATCCACCGGGCAGGCGTTTTCGTTGTCGTTGTATTTCAGGAAGTTGTCATTAAACCAGTGGGGGAAACTGGTATTGATCCGTTTGACTGTTTCTCCAAAAGCCCGTCGTGACAAT
>CAZHJW010000235.1:0-3073 GCA_964533265.1 uncultured Pedosphaera sp. | reverse complement strand
TCGAGTAACTCGAAATTCACCACATCCTTGCAACCATGACGAAGTGAGGTGCCAATACAGTCCGCACCGGTGTCACCTCCACCAATCACGATCACATGTTTATCCTTAGCACTAAGGTAGTGGCCATCATCAAGGTTGGAGTCCAGCAGACTCTTGGTATTACGTGTCAAAAAATCCATCGCAAACTGAATCCCCTTCAGATCACGACCGGGATTGCGCCCGGTTGGATCAAAGGGCTTGGTGGCTCCGGTTGCCATCAGAAGCGCGTCGTTCTCCTTTAGCAAATCATTCGGCTCGATGTACTGCATTTCGCAGCCCCGCTCTTCCATAATCTGCGTCATATGACCGGTAGCAAAATCCTCTTTTTTACCAACATGCGCACAAGTCACGAATTTCACTCCGGCTTCACGCATGAGATCAATCCGCCTTTCCACAACACCCTTATCGAGTTTCATGTTAGGTATACCATACATTAGAAGCCCCCCTATTCGGTCCGCGCGTTCATAAACTGTCACTTCGTGGCCTACTTTATTGAGCTGATCGGCTGCGGCTAATCCCGCCGGACCGGAACCCACAATGGCAACCTTCTTGCTTGTACGTTCACTTGGACTGTTACCGCTCACCCATCCTTCCTCAAAGGCGCGATCAATGATGGTATTTTCAATATTCTTGATCGTCACCGGCGGATCAGTGATGCCAAGCACACAGGAACCCTCACAGGGTGCTGGACAAACCCGCCCGGTGAATTCAGGAAAGTTATTGGTCTGATGAAGCCGATCTATCGCCTCTTTCCAGCGTTTTTCATAGACGAGGTGATTCCACTCAGGAATCAGATTATCGATTGGGCAACCATTGGCTGACTGGCAAAACGGAACACCGCAGTCCATACAGCGCGCACCCTGAGTTTTCAGGTGATCCTCATCAGGTCTGGTATTAATTTCCTCATAATCACCCAAGCGCTCTAGCGGATCGCGATACGGCACTGCCTCACGCTCAAACTCCATGAATCCTGTCGGTTTACCCATCTTAAAAATCCTTTAGCGCGTTCGCCTTAAGCAACCAGCTCCTTCTCAACCTGTTTGCGTTCCTGTAGAACTCGTTTGTAGTCTGTCGGCATCACTTTGACGAATTGACCCAAGGTGCCACTCCAGTTATCGAGCACTTCCCTAGCCACCGTGGATCCGGTGCGCTCGACGTGTTCCTCAATGAGGAGCTGCAATTCAGCAATATCCTCAGCTTCCTCTACCTTTTCCAACTCCACCATCTCCATATTACAGTTGGGTGCGAATTCATTTTTCGGATCCCATATATAAGCGACTCCCCCTGACATACCCGCAGCAAAGTTGCGACCGGTTGGCCCAAGCACAACCACACGTCCGCCAGTCATGTATTCGCAGCCGTGATCTCCCACACCTTCAATAACCGCATGGGCTCCGCTGTTACGAACACAAAAACGCTCTGCTGAGCGCCCGCGAAAGAAGGCCTTCCCTCCGGTGGCCCCGTAGAGGCAGACATTACCAATGATAATATTTTCCTCTGGCGCGAAGGTCGATGCCTTCGGCGGATAAATTGTCAGACTGCCTCCAGAGAGTCCTTTGCCTACGTAATCATTCGCGTCGCCCTCAAGTACAATACTTACGCCTTTAGCCAGAAACGCACCCAGGCTTTGGCCCGCAGAACCAGTGAATTTAATCCTAACTGTATCCTCAGGCAGCAAACTCTCGCCGTGAGCCTTGGCCAATTCATTGCTGAGAATAGTGCCCGTCGTTCTGTTCGTGTTGACTATTGGCAAGTTAATCTCCACCGCCTCACCGTTTTCGAGCGCAGGCTTGGCCAGATCCAGCAACGTCATGTCCAGCACCTCGTCAAGACCATGATCCTGGGCCTGAGTACAGTAGGTGTCCACACCCGCATGTGGTTTTTCGATGGGAGTAAGAATGGAACCCAAATCAATGCCATCAGCCTTCCAGTGATCAATTGCCTTCTGCATCTCAAGTGCATCCACTCGACCAATCATTTCATTGACCGTACGGAAACCGAGTTGAGCCATGATCCCCCTCGCTTCCTCAGCAACCATAAAAAGATAATTCACCACATAATCCGGAGAACCATTAAACTTTTTGCGAAGCTCCGGATCCTGCGTGGCAACCCCCACCGGGCAGGTGTTCAGGTGGCATTTACGCATCATGATGCAACCCATTGTAATCAAAGGTGCGGTAGAAAAGCCCATCTCCTCAGCTCCCAGCAAAGCGGCAATCACCACATCGCGACCAGTCTTAAGACCTCCATCAGTTTGTAGCACCACACGACTACGGAGGTCATTAAGCACCAGTGTCTGATGTGTCTCGGCAATCCCCAGTTCCCATGGCAAGCCGGCATGCTTGATGCTGGTCAAGGGTGAGGCTCCGGTGCCGCCGGTTTCACCGGAAATCAAAATGTGATCCGCCTTGGCCTTAGTCACGCCTGAGGCAATTGTTCCCACACCCATTTCCGATACCAGCTTTACACTCACGCGCGAGGCGCGGTTGGCATTCTTAAGGTCATGAATCAACTGAGCCAAATCCTCAATCGAATAAATATCATGATGCGGCGGGGGGCTAATGAGTCCTACTCCCGGCGTGCTGTGGCGAATACGGGCGATGGTTTCATCCACTTTGCGACCCGGCAATTCTCCCCCCTCGCCAGGCTTGGCTCCCTGCGAAATCTTAATCTGGAGCTCATCGGCATTGGTGAGATACCAAATGGTGACCCCAAACCGACCCGAAGCAATCTGCTTGATGGCCGACCGCTTGGAGTCACCGTTGGGCAACGGGTTAAACCGCACAGAATCCTCACCACCTTCGCCGGTGTTGCTCCTTCCTCCTAGGCGGTTCATGGCGATCGCCAGGCCCTCATGGGCCTCAGCTGATATGGATCCAAAACTCATTGCCCCGGTGCAAAAACGTTTCACGATCTCGGTAACCGGCTCCACTTCTTCAACCAGAATAGAACCACCATTTACACCCTCCTTGAATTCCATCAACCCACGCAGGGCACAACGCGCCTTGGTGTCGCCATTGATGTGATCAGAAAA
>CAZHJW010000234.1:0-3088 GCA_964533265.1 uncultured Pedosphaera sp. | reverse complement strand
GGCGGCCATTAGGAATTTACGAAAGATCATTTTCATTATTGGGGTACTAATTTTGTACCGGATTGGCAGACCGCTAATTCAACAAGGAAAACCTCAGTGGTCAAGGTTTCTAGAAGGCGTATAAGGGCTTGAAATACCATCATAGTATCGGTAGAGTATTGGGTCACTTTGACGCTATACTGCCTGTTAAATATTAACGGGGCAAAATGGCTCCACTTATATATGACCAATGAGAGAACCAGTTTTTTTGATCGAATAGCTGGTCGTATTGACCAACTCGATGCGGACGGATTGCAGACGGTTGTGCAACGGTTGGCTCGGGAGCGGGATTTTCTGGAGACTCTTTTTGACACCATCGAGGACGGTGTCCTCGTGCTTGATGCTAAGGCTCAGATTTCCTGGGCCAACCAATCAGCCGAACACCTTTTGGGCTTGCCCATCGATAAAACAGAAGGCCAGGGCATGAGACATTTTTTGCCCGCACTCGATTGGGCGAAGCTATGTGCTGCTGAAGCTACTGATAGTTTATCGGTTACGCGGCACGAACTGGAGGTCACCTATCCCATTCGGCGGTTTCTGCGTGTTTACACTGCTGCATTGATAGGAGAAGGCGCTCATGGATTGGCCGTCATTATCAATGATGCTACTGAAGAACAGCAGAAAACCTTTGAGGTAATCGAGAGCGAACGTGTTGAAGCCCTCACACTACTTGCGGCCAGTGTAGCGCATGAAATCGGTAACCCCCTCAATGCGCTGCATATTCATCTGCAGCTTATGGAACGCGAGATAAAAAAACTTAAGGCAACCGATGCGGATGCTCCCAATGCGCCGGGCGACCTCGATGATCCTGATGCGGCCGCTAATCACAGTGCCATTATCCGTAAACTTGAAACATATCTGGGTATCGCCAAGGGTGAGATCAATCGGCTTGATTATATTATTAGCCAGTTCCTACAGGCTATTCGCCCGACAAGTCCGGAACTCAAGCCCATTTCCCTTAATGACATCGTGATGGATACAGTTACCTTGCTTGAGCCCGAAATCGACAATCGGGAGGTGAAGTTGGAACAACACTTTGCCAGCGAACTCCCTACTGCGCCCCTAGATGAAGTCCAGGTGAAGCAGGCATTGGTAAATCTCATTAAAAATGCTGTGCAAGCCATGACACAGGGAGGAACTCTTACCCTCACAACGATTGCCGAAACCGATGGGGTGTGGGTACATGTGGCCGATACAGGGGGAGGAATCCCACAGGAAAAGATCAATCGGATTTTTCAACCATACTTTACGACCAAGGAAAAAGGTACTGGGTTGGGCTTGATGATTGTCCAACGCATCGTGCGTGAACACGGTGGGCGTATTGAACTTGAGAGTAACACTGGCGAGGGCACCACTTTCCGTCTCTGGTTCCCTATTGCTGAACACCAACCCTTGCGCCTAACGGGCGGTAAAAAGACTGATTTCCATGCTTAAACCTACGGTCCTTATTGTTGACGATGAGAAACCCACTCGCGAAGGCCTTCGCGCAGCATTGGACGACAGGTACGATGTGTATATCGCCGAAGATGGGGAGAGTGCATTGCGTTTGATTGAGGAGGATGGGTTTGATGTGTTGCTTACTGATCTACGGATGCCCGGAGTGGGAGGTTTGGATCTCATAAAACGGGCCAAATCTATTAATAAACCGCCCATTTGCATTCTGATGACCGCCTACGGCAGCGAGGAGATGGCGGTGGATGCCATGCGTCAGGGTGCCGATGATTATATTGCAAAAGGGCGCCTACAGATAGATGAACTGGAGATGCGGATAGCTCGGGCGGTGCGCTCGCAAAAATTAGAGACCGAAAACCGCGAATTGCGTGCACAGGTTGATACCAAGTTTGGGCTTGAGAATGTAATCGGCGAATCGCCGGTTATGCAGGATGTTTTTGAGATTGTGCAGCAAGTGGCCCCCGCACGTGCCAGTGTTCTGGTGCTTGGGGAAAGCGGTACCGGAAAAGAGCTTATCGCCAAGGCCATCCACAATCTCAGTCCACGTGCCAAGCAGTCGTTGGTGACCGTTCACTGTGCTGCACTTTCGCCTACACTTCTGGAGAGCGAGCTTTTCGGTCATGAAAAAGGTGCCTTCACCGGCGCACACGAAAGACGCATCGGCCGTTTTGAGCAGGCTAATGGTGGCACGCTCTTTCTTGATGAGATTGGTGAGATTGATCAAGCCATTCAGGTTAAGCTCCTGCGTTTCCTCGGTGAACGAACCTTTGAACGTGTTGGTTCTGGCCAAACCCAAACAGCTGACGTGCGACTCATTGCCGCCACCAACCGCAATCTGGAAGAAGAAGTGGTCAAAGGTAATTTCCGCGAGGATCTCTTCTTCCGGCTGCGCGTGGTGGAGATGCACCTGCCACCTTTGCGTGACCGTGGGACAGATGTCATTATGTTGGCTAAGGCATTTCTCAAGGAGTTCTCCAAAGAAAATGCGAAGGCCATTGAAGACCTTCATCCTGATGCTGTGGATGCTCTATTGAATCATTCGTGGCCCGGTAATGTGCGTGAACTGCGTACGGCTATGGAGCACGCGGTAGTCTTAAGTCGGAGTGATATTATTACTCTGCGTGATTTGCCGCCCAGTATTCGCGGCGAGTCTTCTTTTGTGACTCATCCCGATGCTAAGGAGGTGTTGGGTAAAAAGAATCTCACTGTGGAAGACGCAGAGAAGGCACTTATTATCCGGGCACTAAATGAATTTGACGGTAACCGTACCAAGGCGGCCAAAAAAATCGGTATGAGCCGGCGTACTCTGCACCGAAAGCTCCACACTTACAATCTTCACGATCTATAGTGTCTGCCATGACTGTAAGAAACCGCTAGCCTTCCAAGGGCCGGCGCATGACGACTTCGACTTCAATTTCGTCGAAGCTATTGGGAATATTACATTGAGGCAGGACAACAGGCAGGAGTTCCCAGCCTTCAGCACCAAGTTCATTGAGTTTTTCCTCCGAGATGTCTCCGCGCTTCACCACCATATATTCCCACTTCTGCATAGCCCGTGAGTCTAGCGATTGAAGCGGGTGTGGTAAATCAGATTTAG
>CAZHJW010000233.1:0-3146 GCA_964533265.1 uncultured Pedosphaera sp. | reverse complement strand
AGGATCTGCGGATGGCAGTATACGCGGCGATGATCGATAGCATGGATCAAAATATTGGCCGATTGATGAGTGCACTGAAGAAAAGCGGGGAGGTTGATAATACGCTTGTGCTGTTCCTCTCCGATAACGGTGGTTGCGCGGAGGAGCCGGGTGGGCGTTCACCTGAAATTGTTCCGGGACCGAAGGAATTTTATGCAGCAGTAGGCCCATCATGGGGTTGGGCCCAGAATGCGCCCTTTAGACGATATAAAAGTTGGGCCCACGAAGGGGGCATTGCCACACCTTGCATTGCCTGGTGGCCGGGACAAGTGCCGGCAGGAAAAATCACACAAGAGGTTGGGCACATCATTGACTTTATGCCGACATTTCTGGAATTGGCATCTGGTCAATATCCAAAAAATTACAAAGGAGAAAAGATTCTGCCAGTAGAAGGAAAAAGTCTTGTTTCAGTCCTGAAAGGTGGAAAACGCAAGCCGCATGATCAAATCGCCTGGGAGTGGTCCGGGAACCGTGCCTTGCGCGAGGGCAAATGGAAGCTAGTTTGGGATAAACTGGACAAGAAGTGGTCCTTGTTTGATTTGGAAGCGGACCGTACGGAAACACATGATCTCGCCTCGGCCAATTCCGAACGCGCAACACGCATGGCTAAAGATTGGTTTGTGTGGGCTGAAAAGTGTGAATTCAAGATTTCAAAGCTCGCAGGGAAGCCTGATCTAAATTAGTCTTCCGGGGTGGGAATTTCTGCCCGCCAGTTCGAGGAGATGGAGCAGCGTGTTCGCGGCAAAAAAATTGGCGCAAATAAGAATGCTGGAGAGACAGCTTCGGCCCACGAGATTTTATTGGGCGTAGATCCTTCACTGCGTGGCACAGGTTTTGGTTTGGTTAAACTGGGAGGTAATACGCCGGCTACACTGGATCAGGGTGCCATCAAATGTCCTGCAAAATGGAGTCGCAGTGAATGTCTAGTGGCCATTACCCGTACTCTTCGTGAGGTGATCCGAAAACATCAGCCGACCGTGTGCGCAATTGAAGGATTGTTTTACGCCCAGAACGTAAAGACGGCTTTGATTATGGGCGAAGCCCGTGGTGCGGCAATGGCGGCAGTGGCTGAGGGAGGTCTGGAAATTTTTGAGATTGCGCCGCGTAAAGTGAAGCAATCTATCGTTGGTTATGGCAACGCGCAGAAAATTGCGGTAGCCAAGATGGTGCAGCGCATGCTTAAGCTCGAGGATTTGCCTGAACCAGATGCGGCAGATGCGCTTGCGTTAGCCCTGACTTATGCTCATTTGAACAAACGGTTTGCCATCGACCCCGCCCAAAAAATATAATGCTTCAGTTGCATGATTTCATTTCTTAAAGGTACGCTTTCTGAGGCATTACCTACTCAGGTGGTCATTGACGTGAATGGGGTAGGCTACGAGGTGCTTATTCCTCTGTCATCCTTCGATAAATTGCCATCGCCCGGTGGTGAGGTGAAGCTACTGACGCATTTGGCCATTCGGGATGACGCTCATGTGCTTTACGGCTTCAGTTCTGAAACTGAACGCGATCTCTTTCGCCAACTTATCCGTCACGTGACAGGCATCGGTCCAAAGATTGCATTGAATGTTCTGAGTGGCACCACCCCTGCGTCCTTTCAGGCTGCGGTAGCTAATGGAGATGTGAAGGTGCTTTCGGGTATCAGCGGGGTGGGAAAGAAAACAGCTGAACGCATTGTGGTGGAATTAAGGGATAAACTTGGTGATGGGATGGTCATCGACTCCGGGTCTGGAGCACCGATTTCCGTCGAAGATCAAAAGATGGCTGATGCTATCGCTGCACTTGAAGCGTTAGGCTCAAAGCCGAAAGACGCCCAAGAAGCAATACGGGTTGCGATCACTATGCTGGGACCGGATAAACCGGTGGACGAGTTGGTACGCGCGGCACTTAAGAAAGGTAAATGAGTAAACCAGCCCAATCCTCCGGCGCGGTTGTGCCACATTCACTACGATGGCATGGAGAACTGGTTGCAGCTGCAGCTTATGTTTTTTTAAGATTCCTATCGGCTACATTACGCATGCGTATAGTTGATTCAAGTGAGGTTGTATCCGAAGTACGTAAAGGACCCATCATTATGGCTCTTTGGCATAATCGGCTTTCTTTGTCGCTTCCGGCATACCGACATTTTTTTTCGGGTTTCCAGCCCCATCGTCGGGCAGTCGCTTTGATTAGTGCCAGTAAGGATGGTGCGATTGTCGCTCGTTTGATGGAACATTACGGGGTTCAAGTTGTACGGGGTTCAAGTAGTCGTCGTGGAGCCCAGGCTTTGCGGGAATTAACCTTCTGGACGCGTCGCGGGTACGATGTTGCCATAACACCTGACGGTCCCCGTGGCCCAAAATATGAGATAAAAGAAGGGATTGTGTTATTGGCACAGCTTACGGGGTTACCTGTGGTGCCTATATCCGCACAGATTCATTCCAAAAAGGTCTTTGGTAGCTGGGACGCTTTCCAGTTACCGTTACCGTTTGCTCGGTGTGATATTCGTTTGGGTCAACCTGTGCGGGTGCCCCGCGAATCAGGCCCTGAGGAACGTGAGGTATTCAGGCGTACGATACAGGAGCGCATGATGGAACTCACCATCGAGTAATCAACGTAGATCACGGTATTTCTCCCGGCGTTTGCCAATGGACAGGATGTACTCCTTGGTAGTGGGAAATTCAATTGCTTCAATGAAGGCGACACTGTTAGTGGCCGCATCGCCTGAATTCCACTTTAACACGTGTGAACGACCCGCGTTATACTCGGCCAGTCCATAGATCACCGGGTCGTCAGTGTGCTGGTGATGGCTGATCGCTTTCTTGAGGTACCACGTGCCCGCCAGTACATTACTCTTGGCATTGATAAGCTGGCCATGGTGAAAGTTGGTTATGCCTTCAGCCTTTGCCCATTCGCCGGCCGCCATATCCCGGATTTGCATCAGGCCCAGTTCGCCTGCTGCGCCTCTTGCCTCCTGATTGAAGCGGCTTTCTTGCCAGATCACGGCCTTGATTAGTGCGGGATCCATCTCATAAATTGAGGCGGCGGCAATGATGATTGCGTCCTGACTATGGTCGAGCTGATACTCCCGCCACCACCATAAAGCCGCCAGATCGGCGATGATCACT
>CAZHJW010000232.1:0-3147 GCA_964533265.1 uncultured Pedosphaera sp. | reverse complement strand
ACCACTTCCATGGCCTCTGCATCGGGCATCACCCAGACTTTTCCGCCTTTCTCCCGGATCATCCCAATAAACTGCCCGTACATCTTCCCATTGGGGAAATCGACTGCTCCCTCCCCAACAGCACGCGCGGCAGCACCGCGTAACACCACGTGCATTTCCACCTGTCCCCACACCCCCACTCCACCGGCCATGCGTACCGCTTCAGCCACCCGCCCATCAGTGCGGGGATCGGCGTCCACCACCACTAACACCCGGCTCTTGGGGCCTTTGCTGACAATACTGGTAAGACCTTCTTCCATCAGTTGAAACTCACAAACCGGTCGGTGGTGGCCATCATGTCATTAAGCATCGTAAGCCCTCCATAAAGGGCGTTCTCAGTCTGGGGCAACTTGCGGCGTTGAGCAGCAAAAGAGCAGGCAAAGAGGCGCAAACCATGGGCCCTTAAAGTTTGTACACGCTCATCAGCCACACCATGAACTGCTTCATCCAGACAATAGAGATAAACCTCATCCCGGGCATTCAAGGCAGCAGTAGCCAACTGCAAACCATGAAGGAAATTCGGATGATCGGGCGCAACTGAGAGAAGAATGCCTAGCTTGCGGGGCTCTTGGGCCATGGAGCGAGGTTAATGAACGACCCTTAAAGAGTAAAGACAGCCTTAATTGATCTTTACGCCCTCCTCCCAGAGGGGCGTCAGGTCTGGATCGCTCGCGGCCATTTGCTTCACGCGCGTGGCATCGCCCACCTTGAGTGCCTTTTCCAGCCAAGAACGAGCCTCCTGCAAGTCTCCATTCTGACACTTGTAGCAGGCAAGGTTATAGGGGATGGCTTCATCATGCGGAAATCGTTTGGCAACAGGCGACAACGCATCATAAGCCTCCTGAAAACGGCGCAGATAAAAAAGGCCATTGCCATGGTTGATCCATCCCTGTGGCAATTCCGGATTGGACTCGATCATCTGGAGGCTCACCACCAGACAGGTCTCCCAGTCCTCCATACGATTGTAAATGTGCCAACGCACCTGTAGCACGTCGTAATGCTTGCGGTAAGATTCAGAAATAAACTCCAGCTCGGCTAGGGCCGACTGCAGATCCCCCAATTCCATCCACCCTTCAGCTCCGGATAGATAATGCGTATCCGGTGCGCCCAATTTACCCATCTTCATGTTCACCCAAAAATACGAGAACACATCTTACCTTAAAAAAAGGTTGTGTTTTGGTGTGCCCTCCTTGGTCAGTTCGTGCGGCTCCCTCGCAACAGATCAATACATAGCAGGAGTGCTGCCAAACCCCAAGAATGGGTTATTCACCATTTTTCATAGAAATGACAAAGATTGCGCGAAATTAAAGCCCCTTATCCTTCACACAAACGCAAAAGTTCAGCTTCATTGATGACGGAGATGGACAATTTTTCCGCCTTGGCCAACTTGCTCCCCGCTTCCTTCCCGATCACCACAAAATCGGTTTTTTGACTCACGCTACTCACCACCTTGCCTCCAGCCGCTTCAATTATCTCAACCGCTTCATGGCGTTTAAGAGTCGGCAACGTCCCGGTAAGAACCAACGACTTGCCAGCAAGCGAACCAGCATCGCTTACCTTCTGATATAGTTCTGACTCAAAATTTAAACCCGCCTTGCGCAGAACTTCGATAAGTTTTCGGCTCTCAGAATCCCCAAACCATTGATGCAGACTTTTGGCAATCACTTCACCCACATCATCAATTGCCACCAACTCCTCCTCAGAAGCATCCATCAATTGATCCATGTCCTTAAAACGACGGCAAAGTGCCTTGGCCACCCCCGCACCCACGTGAAGAATTCCAATCCCAAACACCAACCGCCATAGATCGCGTTCCTTGCTCGCCTCCAAACCATCCAAGAAATTCTGCGCAGATTTATCGGCCATCCGTTCCAGTCCCGCCACTTCTTCTACCGTCAACTTGTAGAGTTCCCCGATATTATCGGCCAAACCGCGCTCAACAAGCTGACGAACCAACGCTTCTCCACCCCCTTCAATATCCATGGCACCGCGCGCACAATAATGTTCCAACCGCCCCCGTACTTGTGCCGGACAATCAGGATTGGCACAGCGCCAGACGACATCCTCCTCCAGCTTTGTTGCCGCCGTGCGGCATTCGGGGCACTGCTTGGGTAACACGTATGCCTTGGTTCCCTTGGGACGTTTCTCGACCATCACCCGCACCACTGCGGGAATGATCTCACCCGCTTTTTCAATGACCACCGTATCACCAATTCGCACGTCCTTACGCTGAATCTCTTCCTCGTTATGTAACGTCGCACGACTCACCGTGCTGCCGGCAACCGATACCGGTTCCAGTTCAGCCACCGGGGTAAGTGATCCGGTGCGCCCTACCTGAATGGTAATATTCTTGAGCACCGTCTCGGCCTGTTCGGCCGCATACTTGTAGGCGATTGCCCAGCGCGGAGCCTTGGCTGTTGCTCCACATTGGTCGCGTAGCTTTAGCAGATTCAGTTTTATGACAGCCCCGTCGGTTTCGTAATCTAAATCCCGACGAACTTCATCCATTTCATTAATTGCCGCCACTAGATCACCGTGGGTTCGCCCGGTCCAAATTATTTCGGTGGTTGGAAAACCCAGTTGCTCCAACCAATCCAAAACCTCCAACTGAGTCGGCGGCACCCCTTCACTTACCTCACCTAAACCATACAGGAACACTCCCAATGGCCTTTCAGCAACCACTTTCGGATCCAGCATTTTCAGGGAACCTGCAGCCGCATTGCGAGGATTAGCAAAGGGTTCCTCACCCTCCGCCTTACGTTTCTCATTCAACTTCTCAAAACCGGACTTGGTCATAAACACCTCACCGCGCACTTCCAGCACCTTGGGCGAGTTCCCTCTGAGCTTGAGCGGTATACTGCGTATGGTTTTTAGATTTGAAGTAATGTCATCGCCACTGGTTCCATCCCCACGCGTTGCCCCCACGACCAAAGATCCTTCCTCGTAGCGCAAACTCACCGCCAAGCCGTCGATCTTTGGTTCAACCGTCCAGTCCAGTTCAGTCTCAGGAAGCAGCTTCTCCACACGCTGCAAAAAATCCCCCAGTTCCTCATAGGAATAAGTGTTGTCGAGACTCATCATGGGAACCGCATGAAGATGCGCCGAGAA
>CAZHJW010000231.1:0-3173 GCA_964533265.1 uncultured Pedosphaera sp. | reverse complement strand
CAATCCGATTCGACCCAGTCGAACTAGTGTTCGCCCAAGCCACTAGTCCTCCACCATCCCACAAGGTCATGCTCGGGGAACTCTGGTGCCCTCCAACTCCATCTATCATTGCGTGCTCCCCTCCCAAAGGTGCCACCGCAGCAGGTAGTCCCATCACGATAAATGAGAGTATAAATGTCAGCTTTTTATGCAGTTTCATTTTATGTATTATTTAATGTTTGTATTCAGGATACCCCAATCTAATTAACCCTAACCACCCGGTAGAATCTAAAACCCAAATTTCCAATGGACAGTGCATCCACGCCCGAAGTTCCTTTTCTCGGCACACCAACATTACCCCAATTAGCTTTGTCATTGGATGACTGCACCTGATAGCGCCCACCGTATTTTGAAATCCATTGTAGATTCGTTCCTCGACCAGTACGAACTACTCCAGCAGGAACCGGAGTAAGGCTGGAATTTCTAGCCAATGCTGCACTAGCCTCCGCACTCGTCCGCAGTGAAGAAACACGCTCACTCGCAGTAGCTGCGGTGGTTGCAACCGCCGCTTGCTGCCTTGGATTCGAGACCGAATTAGCCGCTATGCGAGCAGCCTGGGAACCCCCCAATCGAACATCACCACCACTGGAAATTCTCAGAGCACTTGGCCGATTTCGCGAAAAGGTACTACCCAGCATCATGCTCGAACGACTGGGTAAGGAGCCGATTGAAGATGATATTTGCTGACGGACAGGTGTTATATATGAGCGGGTAGATGCCACGTTATAACGAGCCATCCCACCTGCCCGATACTGTGAAATACTGTTGAGGGCCGTCGTGGCCGCAGATGAAACACTTGGTACCAGCGACACACTACCTGATGAAGAGCCTGTTTGTTTCGCGGTTTCAACCGTTTGTGAAGGCGATTCGGATACAGGTGCAATATTCTGTGTATTTAGGGCTTGAACCACTTTCGCAGAAGACACAGACGGTGCTACTGTCTCTACAACAGCAACGGGTGCCGGCGGGGCAATTTGCATAGTCGCCACTGACACAATGTCCGTAGACACAGTCGCCCCAACGCGCCTTACAGCAGCACTTGGATTAGTTTGCCTCTGTATTGGAATATCCCCCACCACCTCGACCGTACCCGCAGTGACATCAGATGCTGCAGGCACCACGCCCTCCTCATGGACAACGTAGCGTTGTGCTGACAAAATTGAGTGGTCAACCCGCATTGTATTGACCCATACCGCCACAAACTCTCGTGACCCATTCGCCGCCAATGCCGGCGTGCTCTGATCAAGATTCTCCTGGGTATTGACACCAAACTCCGCACCACCTTCAAACATACGACCTCTAACTCCAACTCCACCGTTATCCTGACCAACGCTGGACCAATTAATCATTACTTCATCACCCAATACGGCCAATATGAGATCCTGCTGTATTCCCGGAAGGAACGTGTTGATTTTTTTACCATCGGCAAGAGGCAACCCGTTCGAACCAAACTTACGGGCGTAAATATCTGAAATATTTCGAGTGTTAACCTCGTCCTTTTGTGTCCAGCCAACCACAAAGCTTCCGTCAGCCTTACTTGCAACACTCACTTCGCCGGCAACGATATCCCCACTATTGAGTCGGTACTCGTTCCCTGCTGGACCGCTCGAAGAAACGATCCTTCCGATCAAATTGCTTCTTAGATTAGGCGCCCCCGAACTGTTTTTTCCATTGGTTGACTCACCAACCCATGCAACAACGAAACGTTCCTCACCTATGTGTGCGACACTTGGACAAGCCTGGTTCTTGCCAGTGTTCTGGTTGATCCGAAACTCTCCCCCAGCTCTTACGCCTGTTGAATTGAAATATTGGCCGTAAATACCTTCTCCGGAACCGTCCTGACCATTGCTACTCCAAACAACCAACACCTCTCCCTCTGTGGAAACGGCAACCGCCGCATTAGACTGAATTCCGTCAACAAAACTGTTAACTTGCAATATTTCGCTAGAAAAACGACCATTATTGTCGAGAAAACGAATGAAAATATCGCGAGAAGCCCTAGGCCCTGCCTCCCATGTCACTGCGGAGGCGCCACCGGGAAGCAATGCCACACGAGGGTTAAGCTCATTCTGCCCAGTTATATTTTGACTGAGGATTTGTGGACTGCTTAATCCCTGATATTCAGCCGAGAGCATTTGCACAACGATGCGCTCGCCGCCACTTTCAGAAGTCGCATTTTGCCAAACAGCCACTCCACCTTCAGCATGAATCGCTATATCCGGCTGTTGCTGATGTCCGGCTATATCCCCGACTAAAGCGTACTCCCCTCCGAGACTGCCGATTGCACGTTGCCCAGCAGGCAAAATCTGTACAGCAATAAAAAATGTAAGTGATATTGTTTTGAATCCCCCCATGGATCCTCCCCCTTGTATTTTAGAAGCATATCCCCCCGGATACACTTCCCCCCTAACAGTTAAGATTTATCCACACTTTGATTAATAAGTCAAATACAAATTTACCTTTTATGTATATGTCTATTTCAAACTACCATTATCATACTTTTCGATAATGATAACCATTCGTTTAACATCTCACCCAGAGTTCCCTATTGCAAAGTACGAATAGAAGAATACAAGGGCTCCAGTTTTATTTAGAAGGCTAAGAAGGTCTGACCAGTAGACTGGCAAACTTAAGTGAGCCCCAGTGAAGATGAGAAAGGACGTATCCGAAAATTAAATTGCTACACTCCTTCTAATTACACGCGACAGTTAGTTTTGCCGCCTACTGAGTAGCGTTGGTATCTAGAAGCGGTGTGTCATTCCATGCGCCCGATGGTGCGAATAGCCTGATTTTCCGATCCAAATTCAATACCCCAACACCTGGGTTAATGCTCTGACTCTGCTTGGCCCAAGTGTTATTGCCATTATGTATGTACGTTCCTGAAATTGTCATTGTGGTACCGGTTGGATTTATGGTTATCCCTGCGGGCGTACCCGCTGCCGGATCGACTGGAATTTGTGTGATATTGGGCCACTGAAAAACCCTGTTAGATGAGTCCCTGAACTCGATCGCACTGACCCCTCTAAATCCACTTCCCGTAATGATCAGATCCCTCATGGTGGTCGATAAGCCCGTATTATTAACTGCAGAGTTAACTGCATCAGAACCATTATAATCGTATCCACCACCTTCTT
>CAZHJW010000230.1:0-3199 GCA_964533265.1 uncultured Pedosphaera sp. | reverse complement strand
TTTAGCCCCATTTGGTGTGATTGACGCTAACCGCACGGTCCAGATGCGTGTAGCCGCCATCGACAAAAATGATTTGGCCAGTGGTATGGCTGCTGCAGGGTGAAGCAAGAAAAACAATCATGTCAGCCAGCTCTTCAGGTGTGGTCATGCGCCCGCCCAATGGAACCAGATGCTCAATTCCTTTGCGGGTTGCTTCCGGATCATTTAAAGAATCAAACCATTTCTGGTACTGAGGCGTGATGCACTCTGCGGGAACGACACAATTTACCCGTACGTTCTCCGGGGCCAGTGCAATGGCCCATTCGCGGGTGAGAGCATTCATGGCACCTTTCGCTGCAGCGTAGCCAGAAGTGCCGCCTTGGCCGGTTACCGCGACTTTGGAACTAATATTGATGATGGCCCCTTGATTTTTGGAGAGCTCTTCACGGCACAGGTGGACCAGTGCATAGACATGGGAAAGGTTCAGGTGAACTGAAGCCATGAAGTCCTTTGGCGAGGTGCTCAGATCCTTGCCATCGTTGTAGCCGGCATTATTAACCAAGACATCGATTCGGCCAAATGCCTTGAGGGTTTCATTTACAACCTTTTGCGGTGCCAATTGCTCGGCCAGTTCAGCGTCAATGAAAATTCCGCCCACTTCCCGGGCTAAGGATTCACCTTCAGAGGGGCTGCGTCCGGCAATGGCGACCTTGGCTCCTTCAGCGGCAAATGAACGCACGGCTGCTGCACCGATACCTTTGGAGCCGCCTGTGACGATAACTGATTTTTCAGTAAGTTTGAGATCCATGCCTGATTGGCTCCTCGTTTTAGGGTAAATGGTGCGCGAGAGAGGACTCGAACCTCCACCCCCGAAAGGACTACCACCTCAAGGTAGCGCGTCTACCAATTCCGCCACTCGCGCACGGGCCGAACATAATGGCTTTGCCAATCACCATGGCAAGTCTGTTTTGCGGATTGCTTTTTAGTGTGATTATTAGTTATTAGTTCTGTTGCAACGGTGGTGTGAAAAGTCCGCTTAAACTGAGCGGATTTTGCATCCCTATCCCAAATGGCTGAACAAAATTCAGGAATGGTGAGGAAGATGGCCGAAACCACGGCCATCAATAATTCTGCAGAGAAGGATATGGAGGCCGTTGGCATGGAGGCTCGGCAACTTTTTGAAAAGGGCTATGGGTTGTTGGAAAAGAAGCAATATGACTATGCCATGGAACTCTTGATCATGGCTTTGGAAAAGGAGCCGGCCTTTTTCCAGTGTCGAATGTCTTTACGTGCAGCGCAGGTAAAGAAGAATGAGAACGCAAGCAGCCTATCGAAAATGACTGGGGCGGCGGCCAATGCCCACAACATGGCGCAGGCTAAGGTGGCGTTGGCACGAAGCAATTATTTTGGAGCCCTAGTTTATGCGGAGAAAATCCTATGTGCAGATCCGGAGAATTCGGTGGCCCACCGCGCTATAGTTGAGTCTTCAGGGGTGCTGAAATACCCTCATACAATGATTTCCTCCCTTCAAATGCTTAAGAAAGCTAGCCCGAATGACAATGAGCTCACCAAGGAATTGGCAAACGCATTGGAAATGCTCGGAGACTGGGATCAGGCGGAGAAGGTTATGCAACAATTGGCTGCGACTGACCCCGACGATCCGATTTTACAGCAGGCCTATAAAGACACAGCAGCCAAAGCGACTATTTTTAGGGGCAACTATGAGGAAACTTTTAAGAAAGGAAGTGATGAAGAAGAGGAAAATGAAGGTAGTTCAATACTGACTGCCGAACAGGCTCTGGAGGAGAGGATTTACGTGATGGAGGAGCGCCTTCAAGATGAGCCCGAGAATTATAAGCTTGGGGTGGATATTGCGAAGCTCTACGTGGAAATGAAGGATTTCGAAAGGGCTTTTGAATATTACGAATGGGTGCGGGAAGAAAACAAGGTTCCTGATTCAAATATCGATAAAGCCTTTGCTGATGCTTGCGAGGCTCGATTCAATTATCAAATAGAACAACTTCCGTCGGGTGCTGAGGAGCGGGAAACATTAGCTAAAGAACGGGACGAATTTCTTTTGCAAAACTGTCGTGACCGCGTCGACCGTTATCCCACGATGCCTGAAATTCGATACGAGTTGGGTGAGCGCTTGTTTCATGAAGGGGAATTAAATGAAGCGATTCAAGCATTTCAACGTGCGCAAAACAGCCCAAAGCATAAATTGGAATCGCTCAACTACCTGGGGCAGTGCTTCATGCGTCGCGGATTGTATGATATGGCTTTGAGTCAGTTTGAAAAAGCGCTGGCTGGAAAAGGGGTCTTTGATGAACAGAAGAAGAATCTGGTATACAATCTGGCCAGTGTTTACGAAGAATTAGGAAGGCAAGAAGAGGCTCAAGGGCATTTCAAGAGCATTTATGAGGTCGATATTGGTTTTATGGATGTCGCGCAAAAAGTCGAACAGGGTTATTCCAGTGATGGCTGAGTTTGACGGTTTGGTTGAATTCGATTAAGACTTTTCCGCCATGATTTTATTTAAGCGCATTATCTTATTACTGATACTAGGGGTTGCTCCTTTTCTTTTCGCTGAGACGCCTAAGGTTAAGGTGAGTGTGCAAACCTTTACAGTCCCCGCAAAATGGAAGTCAGAGAAAACGGCCAGTCGGATGCGGGCGGCTCAGTTTTCGATTGCAGGGAAAGAAGGGCAGGAATCAGCGGAATGTGTTTTCTTTTATTTTGGGCCGGGTGAAGGAGGTGGAGCGAAGGCAAATCTTGAACGTTGGGCTGGTCAGTTTGCTAAAGAGCCTAAGCCAATTATTAAGGTGGAGGATGGAAAGGTTGGGCAAATCCCCGTAGTCTATTTGTTTGGTGCGGGCACATACATGACAGGGCCGCCTTTTGGGGGAGCCAAGGTGCCAAAAAAGGACTATGGCATGGCCGCAGCGGTTCTGGGGACCAAGCCAGGGTATATTTTTGTGAAGATGACGGGCCCCAAGTTAGTAGTGGAGGCAGCTAAGGCTGATTTCAAGAAAATGATCGAGAGCGGGTTGAAATAATATTTCGTCTCATAATTATATGAATCACTTAATACGGTGGGCATGTTTTAGGTTGTTGGCCCTGTCCTTCTGCAGTCTTGAAGCGGGAACCGTGACCACCAAGGATGGCCAAGGATATACCGGGTCGGTGATGTTTGAGGATGCCGAACATCTTAGCGTTGGGC
>CAZHJW010000229.1:0-3199 GCA_964533265.1 uncultured Pedosphaera sp. | reverse complement strand
AGGCCGGCTACACTTCAGCCAATCTCACCATCAATTCCATTCCCGGTTTGGAAAACCGTGACGGCTTCCCTGCTGTTCCCGGAAAAAACCATTGGGTTCTGCAGGGTAGTCGGCGCAGCCCGGTGGCAAAATTACCAGAGCCAGCTCGAAAGAAACTTGAGAAGAGTTCACTTACCATGCTCTTTGGCCACGGTGTTCCCGGTCGGGTGGTGGGCATGGAGGTGAATGCCTTGAACAAGGTGGATTTATCCAATCAGGTCATCCTGAGCGGCTGCTGCTACTCCGGGGTGGGTACGGCAACCGATTGCGCCATGGCCGGCCCGGTGGCCGGCAGTTTGGATCCCAAGCTCAAGCGCTTTTCACTGACCATGGTTGATCGTGGCGCGGTGTCGGTTTTCTGTCACATGCGACTGAACATGGGCTTCCCGCATGTCTACCCGATGCTTGAGTCCTATTTGGCAAACCGTTCGCTGGGAGAATCCTACCAACGCCTCATCAACGCTCTGATCGAAGGACAGGGGGGCTTTACCCCACAATGGTACACTCAGCAAACACCTGCCCGCTCGCCCCAAAGCCGCAAGATGAACCAGCTCCTCTACATGCAAATCGGCGACCCGGCATTGGTGCCGATTCAGGTTAAGAGATAGTTCCTATGAAACAGTATCTCTTATGCCTGGGCTTATTGTGTGCACTGGCATTCCCAGCTGAGTCCGCCGACAACTTTGCCAAGGAAGAGCTGGTCGCATGGTGCATTGTGCCCTTTGATGCCAAGAAGCGTGGGCCGGCTGCACGGGCAGAAATGCTCAAGCGCCTTGGGCTCAAACGTGTGGCCTACGACTGGCGTGCACAACATGTAAAGGAGTTTGAAGAGGAAATTCTGCAGTATAAAAAACACGGTCTGGAGTTCTTCGCCTTCTGGAGTGCACACGAGGAAGCTTTCCGTTTATTCAAAAAATACAAACTCCACCCGCAAATTTGGCGTACACTTCCCAGCCCCAAGGCGGATTCCCAGAAGGCTCGTGTCGCTGCTGCCGCCAAGGCCATGCTGCCCTTGGTGGAGCGCACCAAAAAGCTCGGCTGCAAACTGGGCCTCTACAATCACGGAGGTTGGGCCGGTGAGCCCGCCAACCTCGTGGCAGTGTGTAAATATTTGCGAGAGCATCACAAGGCCAAGCACGTGGGTATCGTTTATAACCTCCACCACGGTCACGGTCACATTGCGGATTTCGAAAATTCACTCAAGCTCATGCAACCCTACCTTCATTGCCTTAACCTCAATGGCATGAATGAAGGCGCTCAACCAAAGATTCTCTCACTAGGTCGTGGTCAGCACGAGGCAGCGATGGTCGCCACTATCCGCAAGTCCGGTTACAGCGGCCCTATCGGCATTCTCGATCATCGCAATGATACCGACACTGAAATTGCTCTAAAGGAAAACCTTGAGGGCCTCCAAAAGATTTTACAGAAATGATCATCCGTTTATTCCCCACTCTTTGTCTCCTCTGCGGCTTTTTAAATGCCGCTGATAAACCCAATATCCTCTTCATTCTTGCTGATGATCTCGGTTACGGTGATGTGGGTTGCTACAATCCTGAGTCCAAGGTGCCCACGCCGCATCTGGACCAGTTGGCGAAGGAAGGTATTAGGTTTACTGACGCTCACAGTCCCTCCACTGTTTGCACGCCCACCCGTTACAGTATTCTCGCCGGCCGCATGGCTTTCAGGCTCAATTACCGGGGAGTCTTCACCGGGGTGGGAGGGCCTTGCCTGATCAATCCCGGTAGACTTACCGTGGCCAGTTTGCTGAAGCAGGAGGGATATGCCACGGCGATGTTCGGTAAATGGCATGTGGGCTTGACGGCCTTTGACAAGGAAGGCAAGCCCATCCATCAGAACGGTTTACCGGCAGTGCGTCGCATCGATTACTCCCGTGCGCTGAAGGGCGGTCCGTTGGATCATGGTTTTGACCATTTCTTTGGCACGGCTTCCTGCCCGACCACTGATTGGTTGTACGCCTTTATTGATGGCAACAAAATCCCCGTACCACCCACCCAAGTCGTGGATCGTACGCCTCTACCCAAGCACCCTTACTCGCGCGATAATCGCCCGGGCATGATTGCTCCGGGTTTTGATCTGGAGGAAGTTGATATGGTCTTCCTGGATAAAAGCCTGAAGTTTCTGGAGAACCACGCCAAGAGCGCGGCTAAGAAACCCTTCTTTCTTTTTCACTCCATGCAGGCAGTACATTTGCCTTCATTTGCCGGAGCCGCCTTTAAGGGTAAGACCAAGGCTGGACCGCACGGTGATTTCATTTTTGAAATGGATCATGTAGTGGGCGAACTCATGAAGGCGCTCAAGAAACACGGCATGTCTGAAAATACCTTGGTAATTTTTTCCAGCGATAACGGCCCGGAAGTCCCGACCTCAATTGCCATGCGCCGTGATCACAAGCACAACGGCGCCCGACCTTGGCGTGGAATAAAGCGTGATCAATGGGAGGGGGGTCACCGTGTGCCTTTCATCGCCCGTTGGCCCGGCAGAATTAAACCCGGCAGCACATCAAAACAAACCATCTGTCTGACTGACCTTATGGCCACTGCCGCTGCCATCACCGAGGCTAAGCTTCCCAATAATGTGGCAGAAGACAGCTACAACATCCTCCCCGCATTGCTTGGCGAGGTTAAGCCCATTCGTGAATATACCCTGCACCAAACCATGAGCCTCGCTCTGGCCATCCGGAAGGGGGATTGGAAGTACCTCGATCACAAGGGTTCAGGTGGTAATAATTACAACCGGGGAGGAGAATGGGGCATGAAACAATACGCATTGCCTGAGAAGGCGCCTAAGGCTCTGGGGCAATTATACAATCTGAAAACGGATCCAGGTGAAACCACCAACCTTTATTTTGAAAAATCTGAGATGGTTGAAGAGTTGAAAGCCAAGCTCGAGGAAGCCAAAAAAACTGGCCGCAGCGCACCCAATAGGAATTAGTCGTGAGAAAAACGACTGTCAGTTTAATTTGTCTGGTTCTCACACCACTATTGTGGGCTCAGGTGCAGTGGCAGCCAGCCAAGGGGCGGCTCATGACCCGATGGGCCAAGAAGGTGACCCCAGAGACCATCCATCAGGAATATCCGCGGCCCCAGATGGTGAGGAAAGGTTGGCTCAACCTTAATGGGCTTTGGCAATACGCCATTGT
>CAZHJW010000228.1:0-3241 GCA_964533265.1 uncultured Pedosphaera sp. | reverse complement strand
TTTCCTTGATGACGGTTTTACCAAAATCACTGAGGCCGGCATTACCCGGTTCAGCGCAGCCATCACCAATCATGTTACGTCGGTTATAAGTAAGGTGCATCATTCGAATGCCGAGGTTCCTAAACACCATAAGGTACCGCAGTTCATCAGGCACACTAATCCACTGCTGAGTCAGCGGCACACCATTTCCGGTCAGATAGAGGCAGTGTTCGCCGGCTTTTTTCGCGGATATGATATCAGCAGGTGTGGCAGCCTTATTAAGGAAACCTCTCAAGTGATCGGTCACGTAGGTGAAATTGGCCAGTCGCTTTATTAACCGTAAAGGAGCCTGCCCTTCCTCTCCTGCATTCTGGAAAATGCAGGTCACTCCGCTGGCCTTCCATGCCTGCATGTACTCGTCGCGTTCAGCAGCGTCATCCACGCAACGGATCATCATCATCCGCTCGCGCGCATCCTTAATTTCAACGGCTGAGGCGTTTTCCTGAGCCAATTTCGCCATCGCTTCACCATCAACTGCACAACGCGGGGCAAAACTGTAGGTATCAAATACGAGCGATTCCTGATGCAATTTTAACCCGCGCTCCAGCTGAGCAGCGGTGGGTTTAAGAACTGCGAGGGCAGCGCGACGTGATTTCTGGATGACTTCATTGGTTTCCCACGCTTCAGCAGCCCGCAAGCGCGGCAGAAAAAGAAAAGGGCTGGCCAAGGCACTGGACTTAAGAAACGTGCGACGGGAAGATTTGAGCTTCATGGGCAGAATGTTAGCGGCATTAAGCCTGAATGCCAGTTCAGGCTATTTAAAGCATTAATCTGATTCTCCCAATTCTTGGTGAATGGCATAAAATTATACCCAGAGCAATTACCGGTACCGCTAGTTCTCTCTTTATAAGAGTTTCGTGTTTGCCATGGTTTACTCCTCAAGCGTAGGTTTCAAACCGTGAGTGAGGAATCTGAAGAATTAAAGAAAATCCGCACCGAACTGCAGTGGCTATCATGGGGCCTAATAAAAATCCCCTTAGCCGGGCTGGCTATCTTTCTGGTTATCCAACTCTTTAATGGCTCCTCGGGACCCTCTGAAGAACCTGCCTCTTCAGGTCCGGCCACGGCGCTGGATAAAGTATGCAAGGAAACTGATGATGGCCGGCTGGCCGTAGAAGTGAATCAACGCACCGTGTATATCGATTGCCCAGCCGCCTACCAGAAACTCAGTGCTGAGGAAAAATGGGGATTCTGGGACGCCGACGGGGATGGCACCGCCACGATTAAGGAAATTGAAGAAGGCATAAGCCAACTTCAAACACCTGAAACCGAGTAGCACCCCACTCTCTTCATTTCGATTCTCACTCTACCTCGGCCGCCGGGCCCGGCCACTAATTGATTTGACCGGCTTTTTGTTGCTTCCCTGAAATAATACAGGGCGGTAGTAGGTCACCTTCGTCTGTTTGGCTGGAGTAAGACCAGTGGATTTGGGAGGAGGAGTTCCCTTTTTAACCGGAATCATGCCCGCGGGCAGCTTCACTCCCTTGCGCAGTCCCAAACGCAACTGGCGCTTATGAATGTTTGTAAGAATAGGATTGGGGTTGGCCCCATTAATCGGGGTGCCGGGCAGGTAGGTTGAATTAATCTTGGTATTACCCTGCTGCTGGGTGCCCCCTTGTTGTTGCGGCCGGACTCCATTACGAAAATCCCATGGAGGAATGGGGTTGGGCTGGGCCCATAACCCAATCTTAGCTTGCCGGGCCTGCGTTTCAGCTGTGGCGTACTGTTGGAGCTTGCTATAGGCCTTGTAATGCCAGGCATGCCCCTTGGCCACCATCTCCAGATTGATATTGGTTTGCCCTAGATTAACCACCCCAAGGTTGCGGCCATACCTGTCCTTGCCTGAGACCTGCACAGTCACGCTCTTATTAAGGACCAAAGCGCGCAGCGCATCCCGAGCTGTGATTCCATAAAACTGACTGGGGTTAACCTCCGGTGCATCAATGTGTTCAAAGCGAATCTTGTGATCGGTGCCCATGGAATCCTTGAGGGTGAGGGTATCCCCATCGTATACACTTGCGACCGTGCCACTTAGGGTCGTGGTCGCCGCCTGCAGCCAAAGTGGGAACCCGAGGAATATGAGCAGTAAATATCTCAAAACGATCACCTTTCAGGTAACAAACACCTCACACAAACACCAGAGCAATCGCTGCCTGCCAAAAAGCATGATATTGCCCTCCTAAATGCTAAAGAAATTGTCGAAACTGCCGAATATCGGACTATAACTGTGGGCATAGGTTCTTTGATGGGGCCTCTTTTTCCGTTATTAATACAGCTAGCGCATGGATAGAGAACGAATCATACTGATTTTCAGTATCTTGGGAGGGGTTTTTTGCCCAACTGACGCATGGGCCCGCGTGTGGCCGGTTACATTGGAGATTGTTAATGGTGTTAGCTCAGCTCCTGCTTTTGGTGCCCCTTCTACTCATAAGCGCACTATTAATAGAGTGGCGGCTGCTAATAATGCCACTGCACTGGGACGAGGGGCACCTGTTACACCACCTATCGTTCTTTTTCCCGTAGTACAGGGCCAGATACCAAAGTTTGTGGTGCAAAGCCCGCATACTGGAATGGTGAATCCACTTAGTCCACGCGATTGGCTTTATGCTCCTGCAAATATGCTAGTTTCTCCAAATCCACCGAATGGAATAGTTCAGCCAGCTTTTCATTGTGGGAGAGCGACTTCCCATACAACATGGGATATTCGTCAAGTGGCTGGAAATTGGGTTGTAGATATATTTACAGACGACAATGTGAATATGAATGCAGCCTATTGGCAGGGTCTTCAGTTAGTCACTTTCAACTGGTTGATTGATGACGGATCAGGCAGCGGTTCGCTTCAACAAGGCTTTGCCCAGCAACAGAGAGGTGCGCCCATATATTGGCAAGGTTCACCCACTACAATCCTACGAAAGCGTTTCAACCACAATACCGGTAGGACTGAAGTCACCAAGAATGGAGTGATTACCCGAAGAGGGTATTTAAATCTTTTGGGCGGCCAGCTCAACCGTCGCCAGATCTTGCGCAATTACCGGTATCATCGATAGTTTTCATTTGAAAGAGTTTCAGGTTTGCTTTGACTTGGCCCTCAAGTTTAGGTTTTGCCCCGTGAAACATTTTCTTTTGATTTTAGGTTTTGTATTGGCCGGTTGTGGAACCAACGAAGAATCCGCTGGACCTGCACCCGATTCCAACGAAACGG
>CAZHJW010000227.1:0-3278 GCA_964533265.1 uncultured Pedosphaera sp. | reverse complement strand
CAACTTGCCTTCGGCCTGGTCCTTGGCAGCGTGGCAACCGTGTGGAGTGCAGATACGATTTCCGCGGCTGATCGGGCGTTCTTCGAAAACAAAATACGGCCGGTGTTGGTGAAGGAGTGCTTTGAATGCCACTCAGAAGGTTCGAAAGAAACAAAAACCAAACTCAGATTGGATGTGCCCTTAAACAAGGCCAGCATTATCACAGAGGTTTTAAGGTCCCAAAAAAACACACACCACAAACCACTGCCCGACTCCGTCATTCGCGATTTTGAAAAGTGGGTAAAATTGGGAGCACCCTTTCCGCCCATCGCCGAGAAAATAGCCGATGAATCGCTCTGGGCTTTCCAATCCATCACAAAGCCTAACACTCCCAAGGTGAAGCAACCCAACTGGCCACGTGATGATCTTGATCGATTTGTGCTAGCGCGAATGGAGACTGAGAAACTGCAACCGACTGTTGATGCCGATCCAAAAGTTTTGATCCGTCGGTTGTATTACGACCTGATTGGGCTGCCTCCCTCGATGGAACATATCGAAAAGTTTGCGCAGGAACACAGGCTTAACAGCCAGAAGGCCACTGAAGAGCTGGTCGATAAACTTTTAGAATCACCCCAATTCGGTGTTCGCTGGGGTCGCCACTGGCTGGACGTAGCTCGCTACGGTGAGTCCAACGGCAATGATGGACTCGGTCGTAATGCCTCCTTCCCTCACGCCTGGCGGTACCGCGATTATGTGATTGATGCCTTTAATCGCGATACACCCTACGACCGTTTTCTCACTGAACAAATTGCCGGAGATCTATTACCCTTTGAAAATGACGAGCAACGAGACCAAAATCTTGTAGCTACCGGATTTCTTGCCATTGGTTCCAAACCGGCCAAGGCGATGAATAACAATTTTGACATGGATGTGGTGGCCGACCAGATCAACGTGGTAAGCACTGCCATCATGGGCCTGAGCGTCGCCTGCGCCCGCTGCCATGATCACAAACACGACCCCATTCCCACGCGCGATTACTATGCACTAGCTGGCATCTTCACCAGCACCGAGACCCTCTGGGGTAAGGCAGCCAACGAAAAGCTCACCGCCCCGTCCACGCCGTTACATGAACTCAAGACCATGAAACGGGAGGATGCTAAACCCGACCCTACACTGGCGAACACTGCGGGCGTTCCAAAATTTGACAAGGGCTATGATAAAGCTATCGCAGCATTGAAACCCGAATTGCACCTGAAACTCGAATCGCTGCCTCAAGGATTCACGGCCAAGAAAGACATCAAGTTCTCAAAAGAAAATGCCGGTGCATTCAACGGCGGGTGGATTGAGGGCAAGTTGAAGGCGAACCACACGGCATACACCGTTTCGTTTTGGTTCCGCAACGATCTCGAAAACAAATCGCGCGCCGTGACCGGCTACATGTTCTCGCGCGGACCACTTGGAGCCAAAGGCGCTCCCGGCGACCAGATCGGCATCGGCGGCAATTACATGAACAACCCGAACGCCGGCAAACTGTTCCTCTTTAATGGCAACGACGGCGGCGCGTCTTTGCCAGGTCACACAATCATACCTCCGCGCACTTGGAATCATATAGTGTTCGTACGCGATGGCCAACGCGCTCGCCTATATCTCAATGGCGATCCCCAGCCGGAGTTCGATGACGAAGTACCTGTCACCACCAACGGCGCACAGAACATTCTGATCGGCGGCCGCAACGACTTCTTCTCGATGACACTTAACGGGAATATGACACAATTTGCGCTATTCCCGCGTGCACTAACTACTGAGGAATCATTGGAACTTCATAACGCTTCAGGACGACCCAAGAGCAGCGGCAAAGTCCTGCCTCCACAGAAAGCGCCCAAGGCAGCCCCAACAAACCTTGCCATGGGAGTGCGTGAAGGCAAGAAGCCGGCTGATGCAAAAATCAATAAGAACGGAGAATCTAATAAACTTGGTGCGGTGGTGCCGCGCGGATTCCTTACCGCCATAAAAATGGCTGACACAAAAAAAGTAAATCCGGCACAAAGTGGCAGACTGGAGCTGGCCCGATGGCTCACGCATCCCACGCATCCATTAACCGCGCGTGTGATGGTTAACCGCATATGGCTGCATCTTTTTGGCCAACCGATCGTCGACACCCCTGATGACTTCGGTGTGTACGGTGCGCGTCCAACCCATCCGAAATTGCTCGATCATTTGGCTCAGCGTTTCATCAAAGACCAATGGTCGGTAAAACAACTGATCCGGTCCATTGTCTTGAGCCGCACCTACCAACTTGGCAGTCGAACCACCGCAGCTCAGATGCAGACAGACCCCAGCAACCAGTGGCTCGCGCGACACAACCGTCGCCGACTGGATGCCGAATCGGTCCGTGACAGTATCCTGCAGGCCAGTGGCCAGCTCAATTTATCGCCGCGACACAACTCCGATGTCAGCCAACTGGATACTCTTATCAACTGGCCCCCGGGCGAATCAGCCATCATCCACCGTCCCAACAATCACCGCAGTATTTATCTTTGCCTTCTACGGCATGCACCGCCATTAGAGCTCTCGGCTTTTGATGTCCCTGATGGAGTAAAAGTGATGGGGAAGCGACACATCACCACCCAACCCGCCCATAGCCTCTATTTACTAAACAACCCAATGGTCGTGAATCAGGCGAAACTTTTCGCCCGCAAACTGCTTGATGAAGCTGAACCTGATCCAACCAGCAGACTGTATTGGGCTTTTGGCCGCGCACTACAACGAAAACCAACTCAAGATGAGGAGCAAAAAGCTCTTGAGCTTATAGAATCAACGCGAAAAGCTTTAGCCTCTGGAAGTGTGAAGAAGAAGGCGCAAATCGAAGCCTGGGCTGCCTTATGCCAGTCGCTAATGGCTTCAAATGAATTCCGCTATATTGATTAAAATTTACAACCCTATGAAAATATAAGGACTAAACTATGCCGTTACTAAAATCAGTTAGGAAATTGTTAAGCAAAGGTAACTCTAACGAACAAGAAGCTGAAACACCTCCAACCAGGCAGGTTATACCACCAATTAGCCTTGTGGCTGTAGTATGCTTAACAATCGGTATAGGGATTGGTTATGGATGGAACGAGACAACAAGCAGCAAGTACGAAATTATAACTATAGGAGAATACTCAGCAATTAAGATAAATAAACATACCGGAGAAACTTGGGTCGCACCCGTTACCTCATTAGCTGGAGGAGCAGGAGACCTTGAATATGAATGGTTACCTTTGTTTAACCGTGATTAGCTAGGATGGGAGAACAAA
>CAZHJW010000226.1:0-3287 GCA_964533265.1 uncultured Pedosphaera sp. | reverse complement strand
ACGTTTCCATGATGGTCCCAACCGCGGTGATAAAGCTGAATAAAACGCACTCCACGCTCAGCCAATCGGCGGGCCAGCAGGCAATTACTGGCAAAGGATCCGTCGCCGGGCTTGGCACCGTAAAGGTCGAGAACTTCCTTGGGTTCCTTGGAAATGTCCACCAACTCCGGCACACTCATTTGCATACGGAACGCCATCTCATATTGCGAAATGCGCGTGGTAATTTCAGGATCCCGCACCGCGGCATTCTGTAATTGATTGAGCTGTTGCACTGCATCCACCACGTCGCGTTGGCGATTGGCATCCACGCCTCCCGGACGTTTCGCATAGAGCACCGGATCGCCCTTGGAACGCAATTGCACACCTTGAAAACGGCTGGGTAAAAAGCCCGCATGCCATTGGCGCGCTGCTACCGGCTGATCCTGACCGCCTCCGCGGGAAATAAGCACACAGTAGCCGGGTAAATTTTCAGTTTCCGATCCCAAACCGTAAAGCATCCACGAGCCCATACTCGGCCTGCCGGAAATGGTGGTACCGGTATTCATGAGCGTGTGTGCCGGATCGTGGTTGATGGCGTCGGTGGTCATCGAGCGAATGATCGCAATATCATCTGCCACGCTCCCGATGTGCGGGAAAAGCTTGCAGATGTGTTGGCCGGATTTTCCGAACTTTTCAAAATCATGCTGAGGTCCGAGGCAAGTGAGATTGTTGCGCTTACCCTGCAACTGCGCGATCGGTTGACCCTCGGTGATGCTCTTAGGCATCGGTTTGCCATGCATTTCGCGTAGCTTCGGCTTGAAATCAAGCGTCTCCAGATGACTCGCGCCACCGGCCATGCACAGGTGAATTACCCGCTTGATCTTCGGCTTGTGATGCAACTGTGAGAGCACCCCCGGCCACTTGTCAATCTGCGGTCTATCAGCCTGTAATAGAGACGGGTTCAAGAGTGAAGCCAACCCCATGGTGCCCAAGCCCGCTTGCCCAAGAAACGCCCGACGGCTGACATCGGCATCAAAAAGATTAATGTTGTTCATGTTAATTTCGTGTAATGGTTTCGTGTAGATTCAACACAACGCGAGCAACGGAAGTCCACGCGGCGAGTTCGCTTTTATCAAGCTTGGCATCAGCAGGCTTGGCGCCGACCTTTAATAGTGCAATGGCCGCTGCCTGGTCTGCCTTGTACTGCTTCAAGTGTTTTACAAACAAAGTGGTAAGCAAGGTCAGTTCCTTTGTATTCGGATTGCGATTGAGCGCATGTTGATAGGCAAAGGTGAGCCGTGCCTCGGTGTCTTTCCCTCCCTCACGAATGATACGTTCGGCAAAGATGCGCGCAGTTTCAACGTATGTGGGGTCGTTTAATAAAACGAGCGCCTGTTGCGGGGTGTTGGAGCGGACGCGTTCGACTGTGCATTCCTCACGGCTGGGGGCATCGAAGGCGGCGAGGCTGGGGTGCATAAACGTGCGACACCAGTAGGTGTAGAGCCCACGTCGGTAAAGGGCATCCCCTGCATCAGCTTTCCAGCTACGTTTGGGGAAATTCAGGTGCGCCCAGTAACCTGCGGGTTGATAGGGCTTCACGCTGGCACCACCGATAGTTTTCACCAGCAGCCCACTCACGGACAACGCGTTGTCACGCACCATCTCAGCCTCCAGCCGCCAGCGACCCTGGCGAGCGAGCCATTTATTGTACGGGTCCGCATCGATCGTCTTGGCATCGGTAACAGACGTCTGCCGGTACGTGCCGCTAGTAACCATCAGCTTCACCATATGCCTAATATCCCAGCCGTTGTCCATGAATTCCACTGCCAGCCAGTCGAATAATTCCGGGTGCGTGGGAGGTGTGCCCTGCGCCCCAAAGTCATCCAGCGGTGTGGCAAGGCCGCGTCCGTGGAAAATTGCCCACAGGCGATTCACCATTACTCGCGCAGTCAACGGGTTATTTTTTGAGGTAATCCATTCAGCCAAATTCATACGCGAAGCGCGTCCCTCGCTTGCCTTCCCAAGCTTGAGATAGGCAGGCACCGCCGGCTGTACGACTTCACCTGAATCATCCAGCCAATTGCCCCGGGCCAAAACACGCACCATTCGCGGCTTGGCCATACTAACCGAGACAAGCGAAGTTGGGTTGGCATTAACCGCTGCCGTTTTCTCCGCCTTCTTGCCCGCGATTTGCTGGCGAATGGACGCCAACTCCGGCGCTACGCCACGATAATATGTGGCAATCGTCGCCTTTTGCGCCGCCGTTCGCTTAGCCCCGTCTACTTTCAGCGCCGTGAGCACTGCCCCCGGCAACGTGACCTGATTCGCCTTGAAATAAAATCCATAGCCACCGCCGCCATTGGCCACCTTGAGCAGTAGCTTGTTTTCTCCAGCCAAAAGATCAATTTTTACTTTGTCCTGATCCGGCGCCACGCCGCGGCTTATTTTTTTATCGGAGACGAGCTTGCCGTTGAGCCAAATCCGGAAGCTGTCATCGCTGCCCAGCGAAAGCTCCAGCGAGCGAGCAGAGCCGGATTGAATAGTGCGGTAAAAATAATGCGCACTATTCGCCCCGTTTAGCGTGTGCACCTTTCCATCCACATAATTTTTGCCATCGACCCACTTCAATTTGCCGTGTGTCTTTTCCAAATCCACCTTCGCCTCATTCACAAACGACTTTGCGTGCGCCTCATCAAAATTCCCTGCGCCAAAGGGCCCGATGCGCTGCCATGACGAAAGCGCCACGCTCTTGGAGGTTGCAGCCTTCTGGGCCACTTCCCATTTTGCCTGCCCAGTTGAGACATTTGTACCCTCCAGCTTCTTGGTCAGCACCTCTAGCGCCTTGTTTATCGCCGCCAGCTTTGCCTCATCCTTCGGCAACGGCACCTTTGTAGCTTTCTGGGCACCTACAGGTGTTTCCTGCAAATCCGCAAAGAACGCCCCGAAGCTGTAAAAATCCTTCGAAGTAAACGGATCAAACTTGTGATCATGGCATTCCGAGCAACCGAGAGTACTTGCCATCCAGACTGTCGAAGCATTGCGAACACGATCGGCGAGATATTTTGCGGTGTACTCCTTGGGCTGCGAACCGCCTTCGCGCGTGTTCATGTTCAAGCGGTTGTAGCCCGAAGCAATGAGCTGTGAACCCGTGCGGTCTTTAATTAAGTCTCCTGCCAGTTGCTCCCGCGTAAACTGATCGTACGGCATATTGTCGTTGAACGCATTTATGACATAGTCACGATACAACGGCTTCGTTTCGTGATTGTCCGAGTGGTAGCCAATCGTATCCGCATAACGCACCATGTCCA
>CAZHJW010000225.1:0-3364 GCA_964533265.1 uncultured Pedosphaera sp. | reverse complement strand
GGAAACGAGTATTAATGGCGATGGAAAAACCAGCCGTGACTTTTGTTATGTAGCAAACACGGTCCAGGCTAATCTTCTTGCTGCGACATCCAAAGCCGCCAAAGGGAATGTATACAACATTTCGGTTGGCAAGAGAACCAGCCTGAACAATCTACACCGGCAATTACGTTTGTTGACAGGCAATAAAGCCCGGCCTGAATATCGACCCTTCCGCGAAGGAGATGTGAAGCACTCGCTGGCTGATATAAGGGCGGCTAAACGAGATCTGGGTTTTCGGCCAACGCACGCTATTGAAGAAGGGCTGGAACTTACTGTAGAGTGGTACAGGCAAAAGTAGAGGCATGAAAGTTACAATCTATGGCGCGGGGTATGTCGGCTTGGTTACAGGAGCATGCCTGTCTGAAGTGGGCAATGATGTTCTGTGTGTGGACGTTAATGAGGGCCGAGTGGCAGCTTTGAATCGGGGTGAGATTCCAATTTATGAACCGGGGCTTTCAAAAATCATTACCAGAAACTGCGAGTCGGGTCGCCTGAGGTTTACCACTGATACAGAGGAGTCGGTTGCACATGGGATCCTGCAGTTTGTAGCAGTAGGTACTCCTCCTGCCGAAGACGGCTCAGCCGATCTCAAATATGTTCTGGAGGTCGCCCAGACTGTTGGGCGGCACATGGAGGAATACCGCCTAGTGGTAAATAAATCCACTGTGCCAGTAGGCACTGCTGACCGGGTTTCTAAAGTCATTGCAGAGGAACTAAAAAAAAGGAGTGCAGACATTCCTTATAGTGTGGCATCCAACCCTGAATTCCTTAAGGAAGGGGATGCAGTTACTGATTTCATGAAGCCCGACCGCATCGTGATTGGAACTGGCGAAGCGCGCGCAGAACAATTACTTCGCGAACTTTATGCTCCCTTTAACCGAAACCATGAGCGGGTTTTTGCCATGGACGTACGTTCAGCTGAACTCACCAAATATGCGGCCAACGCGATGCTGGCCACCAAAATCAGTTTCATGAACGAGATGGCCAATATTGCCGAATGTGTGGGTGCGGATATCGAGAAGGTACGGCTTGGAATTGGGTCTGATTCCCGCATTGGGTATTCCTTTATCTATCCTGGGTGTGGTTATGGAGGTTCCTGTTTCCCCAAGGATGTGCGGGCAGTCGATCAGACGGCTCGGGCCCATGGGTATGAGCCAAGGATTCTTCCAGCCGTAGACGCCACCAATGAAGCCCAAAAAGAAGTGCTCTTTTCAAAGATTCAAAACCGATTGGAGAATCTCGAAGGGAAAACCATCGCTATTTGGGGTCTGGCCTTTAAGCCAAATACTGATGATATGCGTGAAGCATCCAGCCTCGTCCTTATCCGGGCACTTTTGGATGCGGGAGCTAAGGTGCGCGCACATGATCCTGAATCAATGAAGGTGACCGAATCCATCGTGGAAGACACTGGTTCAATTGAGTTTTGTGACGATCCTTATGCAGCCTTGGAAGGGAGCGATGCTCTAGCCATCGTTACCGAATGGAAAGCATTCAGGAGCCCGGATTTTGGGCGGGTAAAAGAATTACTGACAGAACCTCTTATATTTGATGGGCGTAATCTGTATGACCCAGAAGCAGTTGCAGCGGCTGGAATGGAATATCATTCTATTGGAAGATCCCCTGTTCAGGCGAAAGCATGAAGATAGGAATTATTGGCTTGGGATACGTAGGTTTGCCGCTGGTAATCCAATTTGCTAGGTCAGGCGCACAAGTCCTTGGCATCGATTTGGACGAAAAGAAAGTGGATGCCCTCAATAACGGAGAGAGTTATATCAAACATATCTCCTCTGACGACGTGCAGGCCCAGGTGGGAGACGGAAATATCGAAGCGACCACGGACTGCGCGAGGGTAAATGAACTCGATGCAATATTAATATGTGTTCCAACCCCCTTGGATGACAATCGGGAACCGGACCTGTCCTATGTTTTGAATACAGGTCGGTCGATTGCGCCACATTTACCAAAGGGGATTGTTATCTCCTTGGAATCAACCACATACCCAGGCACGACGGAGGATGAATTAAGGCCGATACTGGAGGAAGGCAGTGACCTGAAGGCGGGCATCGATTTTCATCTCGCCTATTCTCCTGAACGCGAAGATCCAGGCAACCCGGACAGTCAGGTTGCCAAGATTCCCAAGGTGATTGGAGGTTTTACTCCGGAATGTTTGGAAAAAGCGAAAGCTGTATATGGAATAGCAATTGAAACATTGGTGCCTGTTTCCAGTTGCCGCATTGCTGAAGCTACAAAGCTCACTGAAAACATCTTTCGTTGTGTTAATATCGCGCTCGTGAATGAGCTCAAGATGATTTACCAGAAGATGGGGATTGATGTTTGGGAAGTCATTGAAGCAGCCAAGACCAAGCCTTTTGGTTACATGCCTTTTTACCCGGGCCCTGGTCTTGGAGGCCACTGTATCCCTATCGACCCTTTTTATCTTAGCTGGAAGGCACGGCAGGAAGGAACAGAAGCCCGCTTTATCGAGCTGGCGGGTGAAGTTAATGCCAGTATGCCTGACTATGTAATTGATAGACTAAAGGAAGCTTTAGAGGCGACAGGGAAGACAATTAAAGGCAGTAAGGTATTGATAATAGGTTTAGCATATAAGCCAGATGTGGAGGATGACCGGGAATCTCCGAGTTACGTCTTGATGGAGAAGATGGAGGCGGAAGGGGCAAAGGTTGGATATCACGATCCACACGTGCCGGTTATTCGGCCTAGTCGCGAATATAGCCACTTTGCGGGCCGTGAGTCGGTCTCGTGGAATAAGGAGGCAATCTCAGAATACGATGCAGTTCTGATTTCCACCGCACACTCTGGCGTGGACCATGAGCAATTAACTGAGTGGATGACATGTGTCGTAGACACGCGAAACGCAATGGCAGGAACAAAGGCAGGCCCACAAATGGTAAAAGCCTAACAGGATTCTTGAGCGCAAACGAAAAAACAGTATTGGTGACCGGCTATTTTGATCTGCTTCACAGCGGGCATGTCAGGTTTCTTGAAGAGGCGGCTCAGCACGGTAATGTGATTGTCTCTTTGGGGTCTGATGCTAATTCTATTGAGAGCAAGGGCAAGGCGCCGATTTGCACGGAAAACGAGCGCAAATATATGCTCGAATCGGTTCGGCATGTTGCTGAAGTTCACATCTCTCCCGTCATCGGTCCACTTTCATTTATGCCCCATCTGGAAAGTATACGACCTGACCGATTTGTGATTAATAGTGATGGCGATACCAACGAAAAACGTGAGCAATGTGAAGAGATGGGAATTACTTATACCGTGTTGGAACGGTTGCCGAAGCGCGATTTTACTCCACGGAGCT
>CAZHJW010000224.1:0-3396 GCA_964533265.1 uncultured Pedosphaera sp. | reverse complement strand
CCACCGACCAAGCCATGTTCGACTGCCCGGAACAAATCCATACCTCACCCACCAGCACATCGCTAAATTGAATTGTGTTACTCCCCTTGATGGTCAGCGTTTGCCCCGTGGCATTAACCTTGAGCGGCTGGAGCTTCACCCGCCACGCACCATCCTTTCCAGCCGTAGTCACGTGCGATTGTCCGGCGATGGAAACAGTCACTTTCTCTCCCCCCGCAGCCCAGCCCCAGATGGGGTTGGCATGATCACGCTGCAAAACCATGTGACTGCCGAAGATGGAAGGAAGCTTCACCTCAGCCTGCAAATTCAGGCCAACAAAAAGAGACAACGCCGCAATGGACGCAAACTGCTTGGACATAAAGGGAAGTTGAAGCGCGCAAAGCCTTTGCGTCAATGCGAAAGCAGCTAGTTCAGCGCCCGTAATATTCTCTTACATTTGACCGGGACATGAAGAATAGTGTCAATCCATACAAGATAAAAAAGCCAATATAAATGATGAGACTAAACACAAATTCAATAATCCCATCCTCCGACTCCAGCCTCCATTTAACACCAAAGTATCCATAATCTACCATTAGATATATTAGGTTTGTAAACACCGAAAGGCCCGCCCAAATAACCGTATGAACTCGAGCCCAAGACTTATTCAATAAAAGACCTACGGCTGCAACCAACCCGTATATGACTTCAACACCACTAATAAAAATCGTCGCATAAAGAAAAGTCATATAGTTCTGTGGGTTATCTGCCTCAAATTCCGGTATTAGCATCCCTACAATACCTAAAGGGACACAGCAACAAAGGGTTAGGGTCCCTTGAATAATGATGATAATACCAAGGACTGTGGCTATAACCGGACGCTGATTCGTTTCTGGGTTTTCGCTGGTCATAACGGCTGATTTAATTCCTTTGCCAAACCTTCAATTTGAGTGCTAAGGGCCGCTTCAATCTGCTCAATGAGTTTTGGACCTTCACGATCGCGCTGGGGAGGAACTTTAATTGCATCACCTATTTCCATGACAACACGATGAGGCCGGAAGCAATCTACAAATTTGAAATCATGTTCAAAACGTTCAACAGTTTCCAATAATCGTTCCGCGCACGGCTCCTCAGCCAAATAATCGGCCGGATAAGAACCCAGATGTAAGGCAAAGGTGCAGTCACGCAATTGTTTCCAACAATGCTCTCGCCGATTTGTATCAGGATCACCCTCCACCAGTTCCTTAAGCAGGACCGTGCGCAGCACTTTCACTCGATCGTAAACCGAGGTTCCACCAGCCGGACGGTTCCATTCCTGCTCAATGGGCTCAAGGACTCGACTAATCAATCGATCGAGACGATCAAATAATTCACCCCTTTGAGCCTCACCAAAATATTCCACCTCGCGAAGCCCCAGCAAACCCGAACCGATCTTGCGCACGCGTTCAAGGAAGGGCAAATCCGCTTGTGGCTCCCAGGACAGTTCACGCTCCAAATCGGAAAGAGCCGAATTCATGACCTCTTCAATATCGCCGATAAACTGGTACTTCAGCGCAACCGGATGCACCACCACCTTGCCGCCAGTCTCATCACGTTTCTTGGCAGCACGTTGGACAATCAGTGAAACACCTTCCTGCAGCGGACTAAGCTTGTCGTTGTGCATGGATATGGTCCCTTCAGGAAATAACACCAATGGACGACGAGCTTCGGCAAGGATTTCAATAGCCGTATTGAGCGACGTGCGATCCATTCCCTCACGATGCACACTGAAGCCTCCAAGCTGGCTGATCAGAAACCGTTGAAACCAACCTTGCTTAAACACATGCCAGCTGGCCATGAAATGAAACAGAGTGCCGACCGCCTTTGCAATCAGGCCCACCGCCATCGCATCAGACTCACGCACATGGTTGGGAGTAATCGCAATCCCATGACCTGCTTTCACCGAAGCCCTCAGTTTTTCCGCCCCGCGAATCTCATGGCCCATGACATTCCACACTCTCTTGAGCTGCCATGGGACAACTGGCTGCAGCAGCCCAGCCACAAAAGTACCGTTCTTTGGCGGGACAAATTTGTAGGGCTCAACCACGATAACCTGCTCGGTTTCTGCAGCAAGACCACTCTGCACCTGACTTTCCATACTTGAACCTTGGGGATGATAGGGCCAGAGGCCTAGATCAGGAAATTGAAAAACCAGTGGACCACATTAATCCTTTCGATGCAGCGCGGGAAACTGCGGCTCGATCTCACTTACGTGAATGTAATCATTGGCCGGTGTTACCGTAAACAGGGCAAAAGTTGCGTATTAAACCGAAAATGAACCAATCCTATATCCATTTCATATAGTGTTAAAGATGTTCGATTTTTAGCCGAATAAACATATTATGGGCCCGTCTTAGCATCATTTATGGGCTTAACAACCAGTAACACAGGTACCGGGACTTAAAACGGCATGTTTTTTGCTCAGTTACGCAGTTACAAGAGATGGGATTTAGGTAAATAATGTAATTATTTGGCACGTTTGGCGTCTAAATCAAAATGGGACATTTAATTAACAACTACAATCTGAGATTGTTTTTTCCGAGATTAACCGTAACCTAGGTACCAGTTGTCATGGCGAATATAAAAGCCAAATTTATCCTAGCATTCACCGTGCTACTGATGACCGTAGCCGATTCTGGTTATGGTCAAACCGTGCTGGGTGAGCGCTCGGATATATACAATGCCAAGGCCACCTCTGGCACCATCTCAATTGATTTGAACTGCTACAATGATGATGATCGCATCACCATCTATTATCCCCCCCGCACACACGCAGGATCTCAAAAGTTATATGATTGGAATGGAACCACAAATTTTGGACAACCGCACAAGATAATCAACCGGCCGTTTGGTCCCGGATCAAGTACTTATGTTGAAATTGTGATCAATGAAGGCAGGACACCTGCAGTGGTGAAATGGGACTATACAGGCACCATCACCGGTACAGGCCAGACTCCTGTTCCCGCCAATCGTGATCCTCTCAAATTACCACCACCACCAGCCAATGTACCAGGGGTTAAAGGTTCGACTGGAGTCATTGTGGGGCGTCCACGACCACGGTCACAGGGAGGCATTAAAGGGTTTGGAGGAACAAGTGTGGTTGGCTTTACGGGCACACAGAGAGGGTACATCGGTCGTATCATTACCCCGGGCGGAAGCTACCCGGGAACCCGTCTGCCGAAACAGAACAAGAACAACAAGACGATCACACGGCTCGGCCCTCCCGGACAAATACCCAAGACTACCGTTCATAAATCCGGCAATTTTAATAGCTACCTGCACAATCTCCCCACGCGCAGGTCCCAGCAAATCACCCTGCGCGGAGGAAAACCTTACTTTAAGTCTTTGGTGGGAAGAATCAGCCGGTACTAATGAAAA
>CAZHJW010000223.1:0-3409 GCA_964533265.1 uncultured Pedosphaera sp. | reverse complement strand
TATCCAGGTTGTCCTGGTCAACGAGTATCTTGCTGGTGCTGCCATCAAAGTTGTAGGCCTTTTGGTCAACTTCACCCCGGTCTGCAGCAAGGGTGGCGCCACTGACCGTTCCATTATTGCCGTTGCCACTCAGGTCTGAGGCATTGCCATCAAAAGGATAGTAGGCTGCCAGGCCATTGCCAAATTCACCCAGGGTATTGGGCAGGCGCACGGTGAGAGCAGCGCCATTACTGATGACATTACCCGCACTATTGGTGACCACGCAACGGTAGGTGCCATTGTCATCCCCGGTGACAGTGGGAAGAGTGAGGGTGGCAGTCGTGGCGTTCGCGATATTAGTATTATTCTTTTGCCACTGGTAGTTTGGCGTACCTCCAAAGTTGCCATCGGCAACCACACTGAAGGAAACATTTTCTCCAACTGTGGCGTTTTGGTCAGCGGGTTGGGTTGTGATAATCGGATCGCCGCGAATCACGAAGGAGACACTGTCGCTCGCCGGGGGTGACAACACGTTGTGGGCATCATCCACTAGGGTCACGTGAATGACGTGGTTGCCGGGTGCGAGGACCGGCAAGGTGGCCGTGGTGCCGGTCGAGACCATAGTGCCTCCGGCGGCACCAGTGGCAGGGAAGACGGAATTCACCCGGTAGTGCCAGTGATGATATCCTGTGCCCGAAAAGGATACAGTCACTGCTCCCGGATCAGGCATCCCGGAGGTTGGCGAGGTAATGGTAATGCCCGGTGGGTTGTTGATTATCAGTGAGACAGGGTTGGTCGTGACCTTGCCGCCGCTGGTATGAGTAATCTCGCAGGTAAAGTTGCCGGTATTACCTCCCACCTTTCTGATACGGACATGAGATTGGCCTGTGGGTGGCGGAGAGCTGGGATTACCGGTGACATCAAAGAGATAGAGGTTGCTGGCGTTGTGATCGACCACGAAGGTGGGTTCCATGGTAAACTTGGCTGTGGTTGCCGTGATGGAGCCGGTATCAGCCGGGTAGACGGTGCCGCCACCGGCTAATGTCTTGACCTTGCCATCAGTGCCAATACGAACGATGGACCACGGGCCGGGAGCTGCGGCACCGCCGGTCACTGTGGCATTACGCAGATAGTAAAGGTTCCCCTGGGAGTCGGTGACCATGGGTCTGCCGTTGTAGGTGGCCATATCATCAATCTTCACCGCCATGGCTTGGGCACCTTCAGTGAAGCCGGTGCCTGCACCCGCAAAAGTGGACATTTGGCCAGTGGTTAAATCCACCTTTCTGATACGGACATGAGATTGGCCTGTGGCTGGCGGAGAGGAGGGATTACTGGTGACATCAAAGAGATAGAGGTTGCTGGCGTTGTGATCGACCACGAAGGTGGGTTCCATGGTAAACTTGGCTGTGGTTGCCGTGATGGAGCCGGTATCAGCCGGGTAGACGGTGCCGCCACCGGCTAATGTCTTGACCTTGCCATCAGTGCCAATACGAACGATGGACCACGGGCCGGGAGCTGCGGCACCGCCGGTCACTGTGGCATTACGCAGATAGTAAAGGTTCCCCTGGGAGTCGGTGACCATGGGTCTGCCGTTGTAGGTGGCCATATCATCAATCTTCACCGCCATGGCTTGGGCACCTTCAGTGAAGCCGGTGCCTGCACCCGCAAAAGTGGACATCCAAATAGGATCATCGGAGACCCTGGGGATGAAGAGGGAGGAGGTGTTGGCATCGGCGATGGCTACGCCATTGCGGTACCACTGGTAGGTGAGGCCTGTGCCGGTGGCGGCCACGTTGAAGGTTGCATTTCCATCGGTGCTGACGGTTGCATTGGTTGGCTGGGCGGTAATAACCGGCTTGGGTAAGCCAACGGCCTTACCCACTTCAAAGTTATCGAGCCAGATATTGTCCGTGGTCGAAACGGTAACGTTCTCTGATCCGCCACCGATCCCGATGAGGAAGGAGGAGTTGCCATCCATCTGCCAATCGGTCTTGGGGCCATCCAACGAGAAGGCTCCCAACGACTGCCAGTTCCAGCCGTTGAGCGATCCGTCTGCATCGAAGTCACAATAGAATTTTTCTTCAGTCGCCACCCAACGCATCCGCAGGGAGGCCCGGGTGGGTTTCACATTGGGATAGGCGGTTTCGGTGCTGTTGTAATCGGTATCAGTTCCATTGGTTTCAAACTCCACGTCAATGGCACGCGTCGCCGTTCCATCATCATCCCCTTCCTCAAAGAGAATCAGGCGGCTAAAGTCATCCAGGTCGGCCTGGTTGGCCACCACGATGCCAACGCGCGTCTCATCATCAGGCAACAGTGACAGCTCAGGCAGGTTAACCTCCACCATGGCTGACCAGTCCGAATCATAGGGGAGGGCCTGTTTATTCCACTTACGGATAACCAGGTCATCATCAGTGGTTTGGCCTTGAGTATGGTAACGCAGTAGGTCACCCGATTGGGTGAAGCGGCCGGCTACTTCATTAATGTCATTGATGCCCCACTTGGCCTGGGCCCGGGTATTGCCATTGAAATCGTCGGAGTCGGTATTGTTGTTGATGGTGGTTTGTTTGAGAATTACCGCGGCACCTTCGGTTTCAATGGCCGGCGGGTAATTGATCATCCACGGTGTAGGTTGGCGGATAATTTGTACTTCATAATGCCCCTCGTTGCCGGTGGCAACATTGGTGATATTGTGGGTCTTACTGGTAGCGCCATCAATGGGGGTTCCATTGAAGAGCCATTGGTAGGTAAGCTCTGGCGCGTTTAGCCAGTACCAGTATGGGTTAGTATGAGCAGTACTGTTGGCATCCACGCTCAAGGCAACGTTGGTGCCGCTATCAACCACCTGATGCTGCGGTTCGGTCGAGATATTGACATCGGCATAAGCTTCCACGACCAGGGTCTTGTTGGAATCGCCAAGGGAGATCGATCGATTGGAAACCGGGGTGTATCCCAGTTCCTGCAGTTCAGAGTCGTGGAAACTGATATTCCAGGTGCCTGGTAGCAGGTTGAGGATGGCTGTTCCGTTGTCATCCGGTTCAATACCAACCGAGTAGGAGGTTGAGCCGCCAAGTGAATTTATCGATAAGGACACATTGGGGACCGGTTGGCCCTCATCATCGCGCATGATCACTGTCAACTGCCGGGTGCCGCGCTTGGCGGTGTAGGTGAGGTTGTTTATGTCCGTGCCATCAGTGACGGTGATATCGGCTGACTTATGGCTGAGTAACCCTTGTTCGGCCGCATTGTCCGGATCAATGGAGAGTTTCCAGATACCTGCTGCTGCACCCAGCTTGAAAGATCCGTCTGAGTCAGTGGCAATCACCGTACGCAGGGATGAAGGAGAACTACGCTTGGCCTCAATATCCATCCCTTTAATGGGGTTTCCCTGTTCATCAACCACCCGGCCCTTCAGGTAGGCGGTGAAGGG
>CAZHJW010000222.1:0-3423 GCA_964533265.1 uncultured Pedosphaera sp. | reverse complement strand
CCCATGAGTGGAGACTACTTTCATGGCGGTTGTGCGGATTTTAGTAGACGGATATAGCCTTTTACACGCTTGGCGTGAACTGGTTCCTTCAGAACCACGCCACTCAGCACGCGCCCGGGAAGCTCTTATACGTGTGCTAACACAATATGCTGACAGCGTGGGCACCCCAATCACTCTTTTCTTTGATGGCACCGGAGCCCCAAAGGGGTTGCCCAAAACTGATTCACCAGATTCGCTGGAAATTGTTTTTTCCCGTGACAGTAAAACAGCCGATGATCTCATCGAGCGTACTGCCTTCCGCCTTAAGCCATATGGTGAAGCACTCGCCATCACCAACGACTACGCCGAGCGAAATACAGTGATTTCCATGGGTGGCCTCGCACAAAGCTGCGAGGATTTCGTACATGATATTGAAGGGGTTCTCAACGAACGGGATGATTTCCTAAAGCAATATAACCGTCGCGAGGCTAACCGGTACAAGCGTTAATCCCTAAGAATTACCTTAACTGCGCGGAGCAGTGTCTGCATTTCTTTTTCATTGCCAATAGTAATCCGGATAAAATCCTCAACACGAGGATCCTTGAACCAGCGCACCAGAATCTTTCGCTCACGCAATTTCTTTAACCATGTGCTGGACTTGAACCGGGGCGGCTTGGTGAGTATGAAATTCGTTTGACTGGGCAAAGTTTGGAAGCCCAACTCCGCCAACTGTGCTGCCGTATCTTCTCGAAATCTGATAATTTTTCCGAAATTAGAGCGATAAAACGGTAACTCCCTTAGCGTTGCCTGTGCCGCAATCTGGCCAAGCCCGTTCACATTGTAACTATCTCTGATTTTGTCGAGTGCCGCAATCAGTTCTACTGAACCTACAAAATAACCAATTCGCTGGAAACAAAGCGAATAAGCTTTTGAAAAAGTCCGTGATACTAGGACGTGTGGATGTTTCACCGCCAGTCTCATCGCGTGCTCATGAGCAAAGTCCACGTATGCCTCATCCAACAACACCACTCCTCTGTGTGCGCTACATAATACATCCAACTCTTCAGTCATATAACCACGGCCACTAGGAGCGTTGGGTGTAGTTACGTAGGTTAACGCCGCCTTAAAATCCCATTTCTTTCCTTTCCTCAATTGAGCCACTGTGGGCATGGCAAAATCATCCAGCAAAGAGACCTCATTTCTTTTAGTATGATGGATATCAGCCAGCACCCGATAGAGGGAATAACTCGGAGTGAAATACTGTATACAGTCTCTGTCCGGCTCCACAAATGCCCGTGTAGCCAACGCCAACAACTCATCTGAGCCATTGCCTACGATTACATTTCCCGGCTCAACTCCGTGAAGACGGGCCAACTGTGCTCGCAGCTTGTTTGCTTTGGGGTCCGGATACAACCGCAGACGTTGATCCACTGCTTGCTTGACAGTCGCCAATACTTTGGGTGAAGGAGGATGCGGATTTTCGTTGGTGTTCAGCTTCACCAACCCCCGTTCTTTAGGTTGCTCACCTGGCACGTAGGGATGCATACGACGAACGTGTTTTCGCACGACGTTCATGAATCCAATCGGATAGAGGCTGAACGCCCATGTGCGCCGAGCCCCTCTACACTTGCAAATTGTTCGATTGCCGCAATAGATTTCTTTAAAGCCTCTGGTGTGTACTGTACCACGCTGGTGCGCCGCTGAAACATGTCCACCGTCAGTCCAGAGAAGGATGTGCCTGCTCCGCCGGTCGGCAATGTGTGACTCGGCCCCGCAACATAATCACCGGCAACCGTCGGCGAATTGTTGCCTAGAAACAAAGCCCCTGCAGATACAATTCTTTTTGCGATTAACCCGGGGTTCTTAATCATCAATTCGCAATGCTCAGGCGCCAAACGGTTCGCTAGTTCAACTGCCTCAGCTAAAGATTTTACCTGTATCAGCCAGCCATTCTTTTTAAGAGCCTTGCGGATATATTTCTGCCGTGATCGTTCAGAAAGTTGTTTAATTATCTCCTTTTCCACAGACGCGATCACTTTGGCTGAAGTGCTAACCAGCCAGCATCTCTCATAACCGGAACCGTGCTCAGCCTGCGCAAGTATATCAGCCGCAGCATATGCTGGATTGGCTGACTGATCAGCCAACACCAATACTTCACTCGGTCCCGGCAAAAGATCGATGGAAACGTGCCCAAACAAAAGACGCTTAGCAGCAACCACGTAAGCATTACCTGGCCCAAATATTTTCTGGACCGGTGCAATTGTCTTCGTGCCGAGCGCTAGGGCAGCTATTGCATGGGCGCCACCCACACGATAAATTTCAGTTGCGCCTGCCACTTTTGCCGCATGAATTAGCCCAGAATTTACTACACCATCCTTATCGCAAGGCGTGCAGATTACGATTTCCCTACAGCCAGCTACCTTGGCCAATGTAACCGTCATTAGTGCTGTGGACATCAGTGGAGCGGTGCCTCCAGGAATATAAATACCTACACGACCAAAGGCATCGAATTTCTCCCCAACCCGTGCTCCCTGCGTATTTCGTCCACTCCAACCTCGCCGCAATCCTTTCTGGTGAAATGCCCTAATATTATGATGAGCAAACCTGATAGCATTCTTAACACCGGAATCTACACTTTTACCCGCTGTTACAATTTCGGCTTCACCTACACGAAGCGTCTTTGCGGTGAGCTTGGCTCCATCAAACTTTTTTGCGAATTCAATCAATGCCACATCGCCCTTGGCACTCACTCGCTCCACAATTGTACGCGCTCCTGATTCAATATTGGGATCAAACAAACTAGAGGTCGCGCAAAGGCTCTCAAGCTTGCGGATATACCCCGCATCAGTATAACGCAGCTTATTCATTAGCCGCGCAGTGAAGCAGAAGCACAGACAAAAGTCAAAATACACCCTTTGAAATTGACGCCACATTCCGACGCATTAGGCTCCCAGCGAATCGAAATGAGAGCACAACCTGTCCGATCCTTTGATGTCAATTCCCTTCCGGTGCATGTGTTTGCCAGCGAAGACGACATGTCCAGCGCGGCGGCTAACGAAGTCAACCAATACCTATGCGGGATGATTGCCGAACAGGGCCATGCTGCGGCAATCTTAGCCACCGGCAATTCGCAGATACAGTTCTTGGAAAAACTTCTAACCATCGGAGAGGTGGACTGGAGTAAGGTCACACTTTTTCATATGGATGAATACCTTGGCCTTGATGGTGACCATAGCGCGAGTTTTCGAAAATATATGCGCGAACGCGTGGAGCAAAAAGTCCATCCTGCTACATTTCATTATCTGGAAGGCGACACGCTCGAACCGATCAAGGAATGCCGCCGCTATACCGATCTACTAGCTGCTCAACCGATTGACCTCTGTTGCCTAGGCGTGGGTGAAAATGGCCACATTGCCTTCAATGACCCGCCCGTGGCGGATTTCA
>CAZHJW010000221.1:0-3427 GCA_964533265.1 uncultured Pedosphaera sp. | reverse complement strand
CCCAGGGATGGTTCTTAAGCCCGAACCGATCTTTGAAGCAATTGAGGAACTGAAGAGCGAATCTACCCAAGTGGTTATGATGACCCCTCAGGGTGAGCCTTTTATGCAGAACAAGGCTCGCGAGCTCGCCAGTCATGAGCACCTTCTCCTGCTGTGTGGCAGCTATGAGGGCTTTGATGAGCGAGTGCGCTCATGGGTGCATCACGAGTTGAGTATTGGCGATTATGTGCTTACCAACGGGGCGCTGCCTGCTATGGTGGTAATCGATTCGGTGGCACGTTTGTTGCCCGGAGTGCTGGGTGATGATGAAAGTAGTACTGAAGAGAGTTTTAGTGGAAACATACTTGAATATCCCCAGTACACACGCCCTGCGGATTTTCGTGGTATGAAAGTTCCTGACGTATTACTTAGCGGTGACCACGGAGCTGTGGAAGCCTGGCGAAGTAAGCAGGCAGAGGATCGAACCTGCAAACGGCGGCCGGATTTGGGAAAAAATGATAAAAACAATTTAAACGACGAGAAACAAACATGAGCCAGGCATTATTTGACAAAATTGAATCCGAACAGCTTCGCGCTGAGCCCCTTAAATTCAAGGTGGGTGACATCGTCAAGGTGCACACCAAGGTGAAGGAGGGAGGCAAGGAGCGCACGCAGGTGTTTCAAGGGATTGTTCTGGGGATACGCGGACGCGGATTGAATGCAACCTTTACGGTTCGTCGTATTAGTTATGGCGAAGGAGTGGAGAAGGTGTTTCCGGTCAATAGCCCAAATGTGGAAAAGGTTGAGGTCGAGCGGGCCGGTAAAGTGCGGCGAGCCAAGCTTAATTATCTTCGGGATCGGATTGGTAAACGTGCTACCCTGGTAGGGGAGGATAAGGACCGTGACCCGGATAAAGTGGAGCCCATCCGCTAAATCGAAACAATTTTTTAAGACGCGAGGCTTTCAAACCTCGCGTTTTTTTGTAGCGAAGGCAAAAAAGCTCCAGTGAGTGATGTTGACCGACTTCAGTATGAGCGCGAACACGTTGCCCGAGGGTTAGCACGCTTGGCGGGTGTGGACGAAGCCGGACGTGGGCCCTTGGCCGGGCCAGTGGTGGCTTCAGCTGTCGTGATGCCTGGGTCATGGATAGAAGAGGGTATTCCAGGATCTCTTCGTCGGTTGAACGACTCCAAGCAAATTAATGAAAAAGTTCGCGAAGAACTCTTTGAGGTTATCTCTTTGGAACAGTGTGTTGAACACGCAATTGGCGTTATTGATGCACCTATGATTGATGAGATTAACATCCTTCAAGCCACCCACCGGGCCATGAATGATGCCTTGTCCAAACTGAGTTCGCCAGTTGCGCACGCTCTTGTGGATGGGCGACCCGTAGGGACTTTGGCTGTGGCGCAAACGGCAATTATTAAAGGTGATGCCAAGAGTTATACAATTGCCGCAGCCAGTATTTTGGCAAAAGTTACGCGGGATCGATTGATGATTCAATATGACCAAAAATATCCTGGATACGGGTTTGCTGGACACAAGGGTTACGGGACCAAAGCGCATCTTTCTGCGGTTGAAGAACTTGGGCCTTGCCCGATACACAGAATGAGTTTTGCCCCTTTAAAAAACAGCCAGCCAGAGTTCTTTGGTTAATGTATTCTTACTTGCGCTCTTTCTAACAGTGCCTAGCCTTGGTTAATGGTTTGGGACGATGGAATAACCAATTGGCTTCGTCGCGATGAGCCGGAACATCTCAGAAGAGGTAGATTAGGTGAGCGGGCAGCCAAGCGTTACTTAAAGAAAGCGGGTCTAAAGTTTTTATACGCCAATTTTAGGGGGGAACAGGGTGAGATTGATTTAATCTTCCGGGAAAAGGAAATCCTGATATTTGTTGAGGTAAAAACGCGTTCTTCGGAAGCTTGGCGACGCCCTGCAGCAGCCGTTAATCGTGATAAACAACGCAAGATTGTGGCGACCGCTCGTGATTATCTTCGTTTACTTGAACGCTCAGATATCCCCGTTCGTTACGATATTGTGGAGGTCTTGCTGGACGAAGGCTGTGTGAATGAAATCCGGCATCAACCCAACGCATTTGCTCCGGCTCGTAAATCTAGATAGATTGGGCGAATGCCGGAACTGCCTGAAGTTGAAGTCTTAGTGCGTTATCTAAAACCACTGGTGAGTGGTAAAGTTATAGGACAAGCAACTGTGCACAGAGCTAAAAGCGTGAGACCTGGTTCAGTGTCCAGGATGCGCCGAATCGTAGAGGGGTCCAAAATTATTAGCCTCCGGCGAAGGGCAAAGTATCTCCTCTTTGAACTTAAGAAAGGTAAGGGCGATACTTTCCTGATGCTGGGTCATTTGGGGATGACTGGCCGCATGTACGTGCAGCCGGCAAGGAAGCCGTTGCCTAAACACACGGCAGTGAGTTTCCGGTTGGGTCGTGGGGTTTTTGTTTTTGAGGACACGCGTTATTTCGGTCGGTTAACTTTGGATACAACATCATTGGATTCCCTTGGCCCCGAACCTTTAAGTGAAGATTTTAGCGGAAAAATTTTACATGCGGCTTTGGGTCATTGCAAACAGGCGATTAAGCCAAAGCTCTTGGATCAAACGTTATTGGCCGGAGTGGGAAATATTTATGCCAGCGAAGTCCTCTGGCGGGCACGGATTTCTCCGCGTAAGATGTCGCGCAGACTAACCTTAATTCAGTGTGAGGCTTTGGCTCAATCGATTGTGGAGGTTTTAACCGAGGCCATTAAATGCGGTAGTACTGTGGCTTTAAATTTTGCAGGTTATGGAGAAAGTGATGGGGTTTTTTATTACGGAAGTCAGGATGAGGACGAAAATTATGAGGAGCGCTTAATGGTGTATGATGGGGAAGGGGAGCCCTGTGAACGTTGCGGCACCTTAATTCGTAGGATAGTGCAGGTGGCGCGCAGCACGTATTTTTGCCCAAAATGCCAGCGAGGTTAATCGATTTGACGCAGGCAGGGCTCTTCAGTTAGGTTCGCCGCCTCTTAACGGAGATCCAGAGTAGCTCAATTGGTAGAGCATGCGGCTGTTAACCGCAGGGTTGCTGGTTCGAGTCCAGCCTCTGGAGCCATTTTTTATCCCTGTTTTTTCGGGGTTTTTCTTTCAAGCACTCGGCCCGGCCCCGGCTCAACTGTGGGATAACTGGGGGATTTTGAACGGCTGGGCGCACGGTTGGGCCCTCGATTTAAGCCAACAACTTCAGAGCAAGATTTCGTTTCGGGTGTGGCCACACCTCAGCAAACCAAGACATCACACAACGTGAAGGAAGAGGGCCGCTGAAATCAGAGCGTGCCATTAGGGTATAAGAAACCACCGTGGCTGGAGTGGGTTTATCGGGAACGGTAATTGCGGAGGGTTTGGCGGCGGTTCATGGAACTGCCATTGGCATAATTCATGTAATTTCGCCTTT
>CAZHJW010000220.1:0-3438 GCA_964533265.1 uncultured Pedosphaera sp. | reverse complement strand
CCTGTTTCGGTTTCCGCATTTGCGCCAGTATCCTGCGAGCCATTTCACAGTTGGCCGTGTGACTCGGGCGCACCGCCACAATATGAGCACCGATCGGTTTACCTATCAAAGCGAGATCCCCTATTATATCTAGAATCTTATGGCGGACAAATTCGTTGGTATACCTAAGGGGTTCATTGGTAAGCACCGCATCATCGCGAATAACCACGGCGTTCTCCAAGCTCCCTCCTTTGATGAGACCATTCTTATAAAGATGTTCTATCTCTTCATAATAACAAAATGTACGTGCACGAGAGATGTCATTTCGCCAAGTATCCGGATTGAGCTCAATACTGAAGAGTTGAGTGAATCGTCCGTTTTCACCCGCACTCGTACAGGTGATTTTAAGCCGGTCATGAGGAAACGCCATCATTTGCGTTTCGCCACTCTGCAGTTCTATAGGAGCCTCAAGCTGATAAACCGCCTTTTGCTCATCCTGCGCAACGACACCAGCTTCCTCAATCATTTGGCAGAATTGATCCGAACTGCCATCGGCTATAGGGGGCTCGTTCGCGTTGAGCTCCACTATCGCATTATCGATTCCAAAACCTGAAAAGGCAGCCAGAACATGCTCGACGGTATGAAGCTTTACATTCCCCTTAGAGAGCGTGGTGGAGCGATTAGTCTCTGATACATTCTCGACTGCCGCATCAATCTCAGGCTGATCATCTAAATCAACCCGGCGAAAACGCAACCCGTGATTAGGAGGCGCGGGCAAAAAGGTCATATTCACCTTATTGCCACTGTGCAGCCCAATACCACTAAAGCTGGCTTGGCCGGCTAGTGTCTGTTGGTTTAACACAAAAGGATTTAACTCAATGTAAGATTGTGACGCAAGCCACGAGAAATGTTACTCTCCCGCCTCAGCCGCTTCCCGCTCTTCCAAGGCTGCCTTACGCGACAGGCGAACCTTGCCGCGTTCGTCTATCTCAAGGAGTTTTACCCAAATCTTGTCTCCCACCTTGGCGATATCCTCAACATTCTTGACCCGGGCCGTTGCCAGTTCGCTCACATGGCACAGACCATCTCGTCCTGGTAAAAACTCAATGAAGGCTCCGTATTCTTTCACAGTCACCACGGTGCCCTGATAAAGCTTGCCGACCTCAGGTTCTTCGTCACTCACCTCTCTTTCTGGCTTGCCTTCACTCGCCCTGTCTCCTCCAGCAGGTGCTTCGATTTCACCGCTTTCAATCATGGCAGCTTTACGGGAGAGTTTCACCTTTCCGCGCTCATCTACCCCGATAAGCTTCACGGGAATCTTGTCCCCTTCACGGACAACATCCTCGGTTTTATCCACGCGCTTATCAGATAGCTCACTGATATGACAGAGGCCATCTTTGCCTGGTAGAAACTCAACAAAACAGCCGAAGTCCTTAACCGAAACCACAGTGCCTTCATATACACGACCTACTTCTGGCTCTGCGGTCATTCCTTCAATTTCCTCCACGGCCACCTGCATGCCTTCTGGATTAAGAGAGTAAACATTGACCGTACCATCATCCTCGATATTGATTTCACAACCCGACTCCTCGACGATTCGTTTAATATTTTTGCCGCCAGGCCCAATGATCATCCCTATCTTTTCAGGGTCAACCTTCAGCTGGGTAATACGCGGAGCGTATTTACTCATTTCACCGGGCTCACTGATGGTCTCATTCATAATATCAATGATTTCATGACGAGCTTTGCGAGCCTCCTCAATTGCTTCCTCCATAATACTCATCGGAAGCCCCTTGAGCTTGAGGTCCAGCTGGAACCCGGTAATCCCTTCCTTGGAGCCCGCTATCTTGCAATCCATGTCACAGAACGCATCTTCCCAGCCCATGATGTCAGTGAGGATACGGTGAGCAGTAATTTTACCGTCATCATCGAGATCGGTGCAGATACCAATACTGATACCCGCGCAAGTCCCCTTCATTTCAACGCCGGCATTCATGAGCGCCAAACTGCCACCGCAAACAGAAGCCATGGAACTGGAACCATTGGACTCTAGGATTTCAGAAACCTGACGAATAGCATAAGGATAATTCCCCTCTGCGTCATTTATCGGCAACATCGGCAAAAGGGACCGCTCAGTCAATGCACCATGTCCGACTTCACGTCGGCCCGGCCCCATTATACGCCCCGTCTCACCTACCGAATAATTAGGGAAGTTGTAGTGCATCATGTATTGCTTGCTATCTTCGCCTCCAGTGTAGCTGTCGAAGCGCTGGGCCGAGTCTGTGGTACCCAGAGTGGTGGTCACAAGTGCTTGTGTTTCGCCTCGGGTAAAGAGTGCTGATCCATGCGTGCGAGGCAAAACCCCTACCTTACACTCAATTGAACGCAAATCGGTAAGGCCACGACCATCAAGCCGCTTACCTTGCTCGAGAATCAGACCACGAAGGGCCGTCTTTTGAATTTGGTAGAAGGCCTGATCCACCACTGAGTCAGTAATCTTTTCTTCACCAAACTCCTCTCGCAATTTTTTAGCTACTTCATCTTTAATGTCGCTCACCTTGCGTTCTCTCTCCAGCTTAGCAACGGTTTGCAGCGCTTTCTCAACACGATCGCCTACGCCAAGTTCTTCAGCCTTAGCAAAAATTTCATCCTCCACCACAGAGATCTGGTCTGTAATATCACGCTTTTCTTTGCCACATAATTTCACCAGCTCCTTTTGAGCTTCAATCTGCGGCAGACAACATTCCTGACCGAACTTCAACGCAGCAATGAAGTCTTCCTCCTTAATTTGATCTGCCGCTCCTTCGTACATCACTACGTCGGTTTCGTTGCCAACATAGAGAAGATCAAGGTCGCTCTCTGCCATTTCCTCATGAGTTGGATTGGCAACAAACTGCCCGTCTACCCGACCCACGCGCACAGCACCCAGCGGTCCGTCCCACGGAATATCACTTACCATTAGCGCAGCAGAGGCCCCGAGTATACTCATCACGTCAGGCTCATTCTCACCATCAGCACTGAGCAATAAGCCATACACCTGACACTCATTGAACCAGCCCTTTTTAAAGAGCGGCCGGATAGGTCGATCGGTGAGACGGCAAGTTAGAATTTCCTTGTCACTAGGACGGCCTTCACGGCGGAAGTAATTCCCTGGGATTTGCCCAGCGGCGTGAGCACGTTCCCGGTAATCCACTTGTAATGGGAACCAATCCTGCCCTTCACGACCTTTAGTGGCGGCCACAACTGCGGTCATCACTATCGTCTCACCCATTTGCACTGTTACAGTACCATCAGCCTGCTTGGTAATATTACCACTACCGATAGTAATTTCTTTATCGCCAATTTTGGCGGTTACTTGATCTTTAGTCATTATTCGTACTTAGTTTTTCCCGCTGCTTCCTCGAGAAACTTCATTCAACACCCCCTGTGAAGGCACTGAATGAAATCACCCAAATTGGC
>CAZHJW010000219.1:0-3456 GCA_964533265.1 uncultured Pedosphaera sp. | reverse complement strand
CCAACATCCGGCGCGTATTTTATTACGGCCACCATAATGAAGACCCCAAACAACTCTTCCAGAGCTCCCTTCCCATAGGCCGGGTACTGGAGGACCCTCCCGGCGATCATCCCGTAATCCTTTGCTATAAACTCAATGGCCAATGGCTAAGCGGACGCCGCGGCGGTCCTGTCCGAATGCTCGTTCCCGATGCCTACGGGTTTAAGTCTGTTAAGTGGCTCAAGCGTGTGTTTCTTACCAATAATCATCAGGCTAATGACACATATGCCGGCGGAAATAACGACATTGATAGCTGGATGAAAACCATGGCCCGTTTCATCTATTTGCCGCGTCGTGAAAAGGCAAACCAACCGATTGCCGCAACCGGTTTGTCTCAGGTGGGTGTCGGCGGATTAAGCAAGGTGCAGGTTTGGGTTACCTCGCAAAATCAAGAGTGGCCGGAGGATGACCCGTATTTCACCAAGGCTCCCTGGCAGGATACACAGATTCTTCCACCACCCACAAAATGGGGAGGTGACTTGGCTGAAGGCAAATTACCAGACGATGTGCTGGGCTTTACCAAGGAAGGCAAACCCAAGCATTGGCCCATGCGCTATGCAATTGCCCACTGGGCTACGCTAATCAAGGGAATACAGCCGGGTAAATATTTTGTTTATTGCCGTACCATTGACTCAAAGGGAAACGCCCAGCCTATGCCACGCCCCTTCAAAAAATCCGGACGCAACGCAATACAGAAAACCGAAATAGAAGTCGGTTAACTCTCACGCGCACCGCACGCACATCACCACATCCGGAGAAACCTCAAGTCGGTCCTCGCTAATCGGTTCCTTGCATTTACCACACAGACCATAAGTTCCCTTATCCATGCGCTTGAGAGCGTTGGCAATACGTTGAAGTTGCTGCTCCTGCCGTCGACGCAGTTCAAGGGCCATTTGCTGATTTTGCATGGCATCCATGCGCGAAAGACGGCCAATAGAAGTATCCAACTCCACAACCCCTGAAGCCTCTTTACTGGATTCCATGCCGGCACGGACTTCTTCGCCCAATGACTCGAGCCGGGAACGAAAATGAGCAAGGCGGTCAGCAATCATGACCTCAAGAAGACTATTTGTCCTCTTTTCCGACTTCCGTTTTCTCAAAAAAGATCACGTTTTGCCAGGGAAGATTTCTTTCCTCTTTGGATTCCTCAGTGGGTGGACCATAAGTCTCCACATGCTTGAGGGAAAATAAAGTTGCTTCTTTAATCACCTGTGCTTCGGTCATCTTGTGCAGCCTTTTTATAGGAACCTTGGGATCTTCCCCGTTATATTCAACAAAAGCCACACGCCCGCCCGGAATTAAAATTTTAGTTCCGGGCTTAAGAGCTTTCCATTCCTTAGATTTCCCCCACTCCTCCGGTTTAATGGAATCGTTCAACATTTGGATACGGCGATATAACTTATTATAATCTTTGCCAATCGTTTCAAGGGTATCGCCTTCTATCACTGTATGAACAGTTACAGGCTTCAGTGCCCTCACAATACCACTCATCATTTCGTAGGGATGCGAAAATTCATGGTACACATCAACCATGATCACAAAGTCCAGCGAGTGTTCTTTTAATTTCGGATCACTGATTGTGCCAAGATGACCTTTCACATTGGCAATGCCCGCCGCCTTCATGTTCTTTTCCAAGTCGTCCAGCATCTTTTGCTCAATATCCACGCCATGAACAATTCCTTCTGGCCCAATCGCTTTGGCCATCCGCCAAGCGATATAACCGGTGCCTACGCCAATATCGGCCACTTGGTCACCTTGCCTGAGATTAAGGGATTTAATCATCTCAGTGGTGCTTTCCTCTTTTTCACGTTCAGGACGCTCCAACCATGTCGCACCTGCATGGCCCATCACGTGCGAAATCTGCCGACCCATATAAAACTTCCCGATACCTTCAGCATTGGGACGCAACAGTTGTTGATACAATGCATCGGTATTCGGCAGTTCAACCGGAACAAGTGGCACGGGTCCGGCCGGTTTATCCTGCGCAACAAGAAGCCCAGTGGCGCAGATAACAATGGAGGTTACTTTACAAATCGTCATCATGAAATTCACCCAACTGTCGCGTAAAAGTATAGTGGTAAGGGAACAACACCAATGTTCGCTTTGCTGCTTCCTTGCCTTTGGCCGGAATCGTAAAGGGCAGAGTCAGCACGTAAAGAGCACTGCCTCCGGTCAATGCCAGAATCCCCAACGGACGGCAAATAAATACATCAGCAATAATTGCCGGAGCATCTTTGCCCGAACCAGCCGGATTTGCGTTTACGTCCCCGGCAAACAATAATGTCACAGCGACGAGAACCACCAAGTTTTGTTTGAGCTTTTCCATCCTTAATTCCCCCAAAGAATATGGAAAACTGCATCGACAATAAAGTCAACCAGCAGTTGCGCACAGGAAGCTTGCCATTAGCGAGGTTAAACGGCTAAATCTGTTCGGTGCAGAAGACGGATCGCGCATGGGAAACTGGATGCCATCTCTCCCCCTTGGCTCTCCTGATTGGTATCCCTGTTGCGAATGTCGTGGCTCCTCTGGTGATTTGGTTCATTCGCAAAAACAGTTCCCCCTCCACTGACCGCCACGGGCGGGCCGTAATGAATTTCCAGATTGCCATGACTCTTTACTTCGTCGGAATGGTTCTTCTAAATGTTGTAATCGGAAAAATTGCCACAAAAATTTCCTTCTTCGGATTACTCGTCCTGCCGCTTGGCATATGCATCAGGGCATGGGCATACCTGAATATATTATTCATCCTGCGAGCTGCCTATGATTCAGCTCAAGGAAAATTATACCAGTACCCGTTCTCCATACGTTTCTTTCCTCAATAAATCGAACCTATTGCCCTCAGGTGTGTCCTTGCACAACCCTTTGACCGGATATAGCCTCTCTCAATCATGAAAAAATTCATTGCCCTAATTTTAGGTCTTGCTGCATCCACACTATCTGCACAGGAACCGCCCAACATGGAAAAACCAGGCGAACATCACAAGCATTTGAAAATGATGGCAGGCACGTGGGATTATAAATCAAAATTCCATACGGTTCCCGGTCAGATCATTGAAATGAGCGGTGTGGAGGTAGCAAGGATGCAACCGGGAGGCTTTTGGCTGATATCTGATTTAACGGGAAAATTAGTGGGAATGCCTTTCCACGCACATGCGTTGATGGGCTACGAGGTTCACAAGAAAAAGTATATCGGAACGTGGGCAGACTCACTTGGCTCAGTTCTGGTTACTTCATCTGGAACCTGTTCCAAAGATGGCAAGACGATCACGATGATTGGGAGGGGATATGAGCCGATGCAAAAGCGTGAGATAACATATAAACAGGTGTATGAAAACAAAGATGCCAATACCAGAATCTACAAGTTGTACAACGTTCAGGGAGAAAAAGAAAAGCTCATCATGGAATCTGTCTCCAAA
>CAZHJW010000218.1:0-3465 GCA_964533265.1 uncultured Pedosphaera sp. | reverse complement strand
AGACCTCAGGCATGTAGTTGTCCCTAAAATCGCGATAAGCGGTCAGGAAAAAATACAGGATCAACAGCATGATCATTCCTGGCAGAAACTGTTTTAGAAATGCCATGCGCTCGTCGCCATCCATGGTTGTGCGTTCACTACGGCTGGCAACGTCCTCATCACTCGGTTCAGGTAATTGGTTTAGGAGAAATACTGAGAGGCAAAAGGGCAGGAGGAAAATGGCTCCCACTGCAGCCGGCATCCAGAATTCCGGAACCCCTGCTTCCATCAGCCAAGCTCCCACCGTTTTAACTATACTGCTGGCAACGATGTAGGAACAACTGAGTCCGGCAAAAAGAAGTTCAGCAGTTTTGCGGCCTTCCAAATAACGGGAGACCAGTCCCCAGATCATTCCCAGGGGAAGACCGTTGAAGAACATGGCAACGACCTTGAGATTGGGCGGTGCAATGGCAAATCCAACGAGGGCAGCCAAAGCCACCAGGATCATTCCAATCAGTGCCTTGGCCTGATTGCTACGGTTTACCTCCGAGCAAACCTTGCAGCCCAAATACTTGGAGAGGCAGTAGCCAATGATCTGGCTGATCACGAAGACGGTCTTGATTTGAAGGTCCGTGTCCATGAACTGGAGCCCCTCATATTTTGCCGCACTAAAAGGCTTGCGAAAGGCGTACATGCAGAAGTACGTGGAGAAGGAGGCAAATATCGCATACAGGACAAAGACCCCGGTGGGGGCATTGGTCAGATATTTGGTAATAGTGCCTTTGGATGCTTGTGTTTCAGTCATCACCAGCTAAGAAGGAATGTAGACTTATAAGTCTGAATCCAAAACATATAAATGTTACGATTTGCTTGAAGCCGTGTAACTCCCGTTGATTTGGCTTTGTCGGGCTTTTCAAGAGTCCGGTGGATTTTATCTTCGTATAAATTGAATCTTGGGTTTCAATTAGACCTGTGAGCGGGATTATTGGCCATACCATGTATGCCTTGTTGGGAGCCAGGGCGGCAGCCCAGCGTGATCTGCCTGTAGCACGGATTGCTGAGCGCCACCTGTCCAGTTACCTTTGCGGAGCCTATTTGGGAGCGGATGTGGGGACGGTCCCTTCAGTTATCTGTCAGGATACCGAAACCCCTCTGGGGTATGGTTCAGAACGAATTCTCAAAAGCCCTTTGACTGGCGGGCCCGTGAAGCCGTGGCGGTTAGAGTTGGATGACAAGTTTATTACTCCAAGGCAAATCCATGATTCATTTTATGGTCGAGCCCATATTGCCTTTGGGTGGGCAGCAAAGGATAAGGCCTTGGCCGTTGCCTGGGAAAAGCTTCCCCAATATTTTTCTTCAGTACTAAAGGACGCGCAGCAACTCTACGGACCGGGTGAACGGCAATTGGCTTATGCCATGGGCTGGATGACGCATGTGATTGGGGATGGTCTCATCAAGTCAGTGGCGCCGGGACTGGATCTACATCTATTGGATGGTAAATACACACCGGCTAATCGGCCGATTCAGGATTTGGTGACTTTTCATGAAATCGGAATCAAGGAACTTAAACTTAACTGGGCGGATGTGCTCAATGATGTGGTCGACTGCCCCATTGAACCTTTGCAGGTGCACTACATGCGTGTTGGCCAAGCTCAAGGCCATTTGGGAAAGAGATTTAAAGCTGGGTGGGAGCCACAACGTTTGACTTTACTGCTGGGGGTCATGGCAGAAAACCGGCGCTACCAGCGTATTCGTAATGGTCGTATCCTCAAGCAACTGGCCCTAAAAAAAACCGATACGGGGTTTCAGTGTGACCAGATTCTAAGTCAAAGAGCAAAGGGCTTGAAATATCCCGAGATGCTGGAATTGGCCCAGAAAGCCAACTTTCGCCATGCGCTTTGGCAGATGGGTGAAGCCATCGCTGATATATTCAGTGAAGTGGTTCGGCTGACACCTGAGATAAATGAAGTTTGGCAAGGGGATAAACCGACTTGGAAAGAGATCGGCAGTAAATGGCGCAAATAAAATAATTTGAATGGAGTATTGGCTGCCTCTTGCCGTCGAACTTGTATGATGAAAAAATTAATTCCAACAGTGTGCATATTGGCCCTGGGGATTGCCTCGCCTGTTTTTGCAGCAGAGAAGGGGGAAGCCAAGAAGGTCGCCAAAAAACAAAAGCCCAGAATCGAAGTATGTTTTGTGCTAGATACTACAGGCTCAATGGGGGGGCTCATTGCCGGAGCCAAGGAAAAGATATGGAGTATGGCCAATGAAATGATCTCAGCCAAACCCACGCCGGAGATTCGCATTGGTCTGATCGGTTACCGCGATAAATCCGATGCGTATGTCACCAAGGTTTATCAGCTGAGTAATGATATTGATGATATTTACGGGAAGCTCATGGCCTTTCAGGCGCAGGGTGGAGGAGATACCCCTGAGTCGGTTAATCAGGCACTTAATGAGGCAGTCACCAAGATGGAATGGAGTAAGAGCCGCGATGTGCTCAAGGTGATCTTTTTGGTGGGCGATGCTCCGCCCCACATGGATTACCCGCAGGACGTGAAATATCCCGATAGCTGTAAGCTGGCCATGAAGAAGGATATTATTATTAACACCATCCAATGCGGTAGTATGGGTTCCACGACTCCCATTTGGAAAGAGATAGCGCTTAAAGCTGAAGGGAAATTCGCCCAGATTATGCAGAGTGGTGGCGTTATTGCCATCGCTACTCCTTTTGACAAAGAGATTGCCGCCTTTAATACCAGGTTGGGACGGACCGTTACGGTTTATGGATCAGCGGTGATGCAGCGAAGAGCAGCCAGCAAGAATGCTCTAGCTTATTCAGCTCCAGCTGGGGTTGCGGCAGATCGCGCTTCATATTTATCCAAAGAGGCAAAACCCGGTGCAATTGCTTCAGTAATTAGCGGTGGAGGTGACCTGACTGATCTTCTGGCCAATGGTAAGGTTAAGTTGGCTGAAATTGAGGAAAAGAAACTTCCTGCAAATGTTCGAAAAATGGACAAGAAAGAACGCGAGGCTTATTTGAACAAACAGGTTAAGGAGCGTAAGAAGTTACAAAGTGAACTCAATACGCTACTCAAGAAACGCAGCCAATTTATTATCACCAAAAAAGCGGAGCTCAAAAAGGCAGGTAAAGGAGATGGGTTTGACGCAAAGGTCGGTGGTTTTATCCGTGAGCAGGCTTCCCAAAAAGGATTCCGTTACGAGAAGTAACTAAGTAACAAAAGGCCACTGCAAGATGCTGAACCCATAGGGTTCAGCATTTTTATTTTTCTTCAATGCGATATAGCGCTTTATCGGTTCTAAGAATCAGAGCATTTCCATCAACTGCAGCACTGGCCATGTGTTGGCCATCAAGCTTGTTCTTGTTTTCATTGAACATCTTGAAAGTCTTGCCGGCCTGCAAAACCGTCGTTTCGCCTTCGCGACTGTGGAAGTAGATTTTGCCGTTGGCATGAAGCGGGG
>CAZHJW010000217.1:0-3468 GCA_964533265.1 uncultured Pedosphaera sp. | reverse complement strand
ACGATGAAGAGGAAGAAGCCCCTGATTTCAGCGACCAGGAACCGGTCGGCAAATGCCTAGCCTGTGGTTCAAACGTGTTTGAACACGGTATGCGGTTCGTGTGCGAGAAAACACCGGAGAAAAAATGTAAATTCAGCACTGGCAAAGTAATTTTGCAGCGCGACATGAAACGCGAGGAGGTAGCCAAGCTGCTTGAGACTGGCAAGACTGACCTGCTCGAGAAGTTTGTTTCAAAAAAAGGCCGGCCCTTCAAGGCCTACCTTGTGTGGGATGAAAAGAAGAAACAAACCGCCTTCGAATTCGAACCGCGCGCACCCAAGGCCGCCAAGAAAAAAACTCCCAAAAAGGCTTAAGCTTTCTTCAACCTCGGTTTTCTGGTAGCGTTTGAATGTGCCGGGGAGGGCCACTCAATCCACTGAAATTGAAGACGTCTTGGTATTGTCGTTTCTGCAGTACCTGCAAACTGAGGCGGGAGCCTCGGTTTATACCCAGCGCAACTACAAACAGGCACTCGGTGAATTCAAGCAATGGTATAACGGCGAAGGCAAAAAGATCCCCGACTGGTTAAACCTAAAAAAAGGTGACTTTCGAGGGTACCTACGATCCCTAGGGCGCGGCAATTACAGTCGGTCAGTAATTCAGTTGCGTTTCTCCGCCCTGCGCTCCTTTTACAAACACCTAATACGCCGTGGTAAACTCGATGCCTCGCCGATCAAGGACATCATTCTACCTAAGAAAGAAAAACGTCTACCACAATTCCTGACCCCTGAGCAAATGATTGCGCTATTGGAAGCACCTCTGCGGGAATTTGAGACGGCCAAGAAACATGATGAAGAACCCGATGCTATCGATCCAGCTCCTTATCTACGCGACGCGGCCGTGCTGGAAGTTATCTACTCCTGCGGCCTGCGTATCAGTGAATTGTGCGGTCTGCGCGTGATGGATTTGGATGTCAATGAACGTCTAGTACGCGTTTATGGAAAGGGCAAAAAGGAACGCCAATTACCCATCGGTGAACCGGCCATCAAGGCTATCGGCCACTACTGGGCGGTGCTGAAGCATCCACCCACCGGCGAAATGCCGGTTTTTCTAGCCAACGATAATGATCTCAAGCCGATCTACCCGCGAATTGTGCAGCTGCGCTTAAAGCATTATCTAGAAATCGCCAGACTGGACCCAAAGCTGACCCCGCACAAATTGCGCCACAGTTATGCCACGCACCTACTCAATGCGGGTGCGGATTTACGCAGCGTGCAGGAACTACTGGGACACGAGAATCTAGTGACCACCCAAGCCTACACCCACCTCACTATTGACCGCCTGAAACAGGCCTACAAAGACGCGCATCCGCGTGTCTAATTATTCACAGGCTGCGAATAACCTTGAGTTATTCACTGCTTTTAGTTAACAACTGTTCTTTCGCATGAGCGAAAGGAGAGTCGATCTCGGAATTTGGGACAAGCTAACTAAGGCAGTGGTGTTTCTACTCATCCTTGCCGCCTTGATCGCTGTCGCTGTCTGGTATCTTCCGCTCATCAAACAGAATGAACGCATGCGTGCGGAAATCCTCCGGCTCGAAGGAGAAGTAGCCGAGCAAGAAAAGATTGCTCAACGTTGTAAACTTCAAATTGAAGCGATGCGAAATGACCCGGAGACGGTCGAACGGTACGCGCGCGAAAAATTGGGGCTCGCTAAAGTAGGTGAAACAATCATCCGCTTTGAGGAATCCGATCCGGATCGACCTTAAAGTTGCCCCCTCAGGCTTCAGGCTTGCAATCATTCAATGCTTCGTTAGGTTCCCTGCCCTTACCCCTTCAAAGTTATGGCAATTGCAAATGATCTTCGGCGCGGTAACGCGATTAAATTTAATGGAGCGGTTTGCGTGGTAATGGAAACCGGCCACGTGAAGCCCGGAAAAGGTCCGGCCTACATCCAAGCCAAACTACGGAATCTTACCACGGGCAAATCATCCGACCAAAGGTTCAACTCTTCAGAAAGTGTGGAGATCGTCCCCATGACTACCCGCAAGCTGGAGTACAGTTACATGGATGGGGATGACTACGTGCTGGTTGACCCTGACACCTACGAACAGGAAACCGCCGGGGCAGACTTAATGTCAGAGGTCAAAGATTTCATGACTGAGAATACGCCGCTCACAGCCACCTACGTGGATGGCAAGCTAGGCATGATGGAATTACCAGCTAATGTGATCCTTACGGTGTCCGATGCGCCTGAAGGCGTAAAGGGAGATTCAGCCAGTAACGTAATGAAAGCCATTACTTTGGAAACCGGCGTGGTAATTCAGGCTCCGCTTTTTATCAAGACCGGCGAGAAGATCAAGGTCGACGTAAAGAACCGTAAGTACCTGGAACGTTCCGGAGACTAAGCCCTGCCGCGCAGGGTTTATACCACCGCACCCGAGCGGTTTTTTTATCGCTTCGGTTGAATGGAAGCACGGGGTTTGTATTTCTTGGCTAATGCCAAAATCGTGCTCAAGCGTTTCATTCCCCCTGTACAGGTGGGATCACTGAGATTGGCGGCTGCAGCGCAAACACCAGTGAAGAGACTGCGCTTCAAATCCCAGCCTTCGTGTATTCCCATTAGCATGCCTGCACAAAATGCGTCGCCTGCACCCGCTGCACCTTTAATGTACTTCTGTGGCAACTTGAGCGACGACTGCCAAAATTCCTCCCCCGATGGCAGCAAAACATAACCGCCTTCAGGAAAATGCACACAAACCAGTTCGCCAACCCCTTTCTTCAGTAGTGCCTCAGCTGCCTTACGAAGCCCAACCGTGTCCAACGTACCATCCTTACGGCGAATGATGTACCCGGTGGTTTTACCCGCCTCCAGTTCATTGAGAATACAATAATCGGTGTAGGGTAAAATCGGTGAAACGATCCGCGCAAAGCGATCACTATCCTCACTCACGCAATCTATACTGGTTTTGAGTCCGGCACGCTGCGCCTTGGCGCAAACGGCTGCGCCCCGGGTCCCATATTTTTTATCTGAAGCATCAATACCATCAAGTAACAACAGATACCCAATATGGAAAATTTTCGCCGTCGACTTTTTGAAATCAAGGCCTTTGCCATCCCAAAGTGAGTTGGCTCCTTGACAGTGAAAAAAAGTGCGGCGACCGGTCTTCACTTCGGTCATGACATCGGTGTAGGAAGTGGGTGCCTTGGCAGTGGAACGCATCTGTGAGGTGTCAATCTTATGGCGCTTGAGATCGGCAAGGATGTAATCCCCCAGCCCGTCTTTGCCCACCAACCCGGCCGCACTCATGGGAAACTTGGCACCCATTTTAGCGAGAGTAATAAGCACGTTATAAGGTGAACCGCCCGTGCCTTCACCTTGTGAGAGAATGTTGGCAAGTGTTTCACGTTGGGGATACACATCCACCATCTTTACCTGGTCTACGATCCAGCTACCCGCTGCCAATATACCATTACGTTTCATAACAAA
>CAZHJW010000216.1:0-3504 GCA_964533265.1 uncultured Pedosphaera sp. | reverse complement strand
AGAGTGAGCGATTGCGAAGGAACATTGGTTTCGTCTCGCCGTCCTTTGGCTGTAGCTGGGACAGGTTGGTCAAAGACAGTAAGGAATGGGTCGAGGTTATTGCGTATAATGCGCACATAAATACTACGCCTTTTTGTGTTAAATGCATCGGATCCGCCGAATGGGTTTCGGTCTAGTGATCCACTCGATTGAAGCATGGCATCACGAATGGATTCGGCATCTAGTCGGCGGAGATGTGCGCGGGTGAGAAGGCGGTTATCCGGATCAGCCTCGCGCGCGGTTAGTCTTCCGCCCGGTCCCGGTAAGTCCATGCGATTAAAGGCGCTAAGTTGGAAGGTTCGGGTTACTACTAGTTCTCGAACGAGTTGCTTGATGGACCAATCTTTCTTAACGAACTGGGTCGAAAGGTAATCGAGTAATTCTGGGTGACTGGGTCGCGTGCCAAGCTTACCGAAGTTATCCGGCGTGGCTACCAAGCCCTGCCCAAAAATATGATGCCATACACGATTTACAATCACGCGGGCAACCAGTGTATTGTTTGTCCGCAACATTGCTTCAGCCAGTTCCAGTCGGCCGGATTGTTTGGTGTCAAAAGGCTTCGCATCAAACGCCTCTAGAAAGCGACGGGGTACGGTTTCTCCCGGTTGCTTGTGGCTGCCGCGGATGTAGAGCGGCATATCACGGGCGTCTCCTTCCACTACGCCGGGGGCCCGTTGGGGAACGGAGATTTCAGATTCAAGTTTTCGATAATGAACCGCGAGTTTTGCCGCCGTCGGCACACTGGCCAGAGTGTTGGCTAAAAGATTTGCGCGGATAAAGTGTCCCAAAAAGTTTGCTTGGAAATCATTCATTGTCCCTTGTTGCCAAGACTCGATACATTCCCGCAACGCCTCAGCGTATTGCTTGGCAAGTGCTTCACGGCTATTCGGTTGGCCCAAGATAAAGAGGGGAGCCACCCCTGAAGCGGCTTCATCACGGGGAGCTGGTTGACCAGACTTGAGTACCAGGGCTTCAGTCACGCCAAACCAGGAGGTCGCAGCGCCTGAAGTAAGAATCGCCTGTTCGCCCGCAGTGGTGACTTCAAGATGTGCGTCATCGCCCTCCCAGTATTTTAAATTCCATTGCTGCCAGCGCCATTTATTGTCGCTAATGCGGGCAATGGGATAGACGGTGCCATTACGCGTGTAGTTCTGAACAACGTAACGAGCTGCGACATTCCCGGTTCCCCTTAGGCGTACCCAGATGGTCTCATTCGGGCCAATACGAAAGCGTGGCGACCCAAGCCAGCCGGTGTGTTTGTCTGAAAGTAGATGAGAATAGACTCCGGACGGAAGAATGTCCTCCACGATACGATTCCCTTTGGGCAAAATGCGGAAGGAGCCAGATTCAGCACTTTTACCATTCAACCCATTGCCATTCTGTACCCATCTAGAGGCATCACCCTTCTTAAATTGCCAATGTTGGGAGTAGGTGCGTTTTTGCTGCTCATCCAGTCGTTTGGCACTGCTGGTGTAATCGGCAGTAAGCCGGTTCCAACCCTTGGTGAATTCATTGCCTTGGGGTTTTTGCAGTTGCTGCCAAGCGTGCAGAGGTTGATCCCCGCTTTTGGCGTTGTTGATTGCTTTTTGTAAAACGGCATCAGGTTGCATCAGCCTGGCTGCAAACTTATCAGTCTCTTCAAGCCATTGTTTGGAGAGAGCCGCGCGAATCTCTTTTTTGAGTTCATGCATTTGCGGTTTATGCAACTTTTGTCGGGCGGGAGAATCTACATTGATTGTTGCCGGGCGCGTGCTGGTCATGATGCTGTAAAACGCGTGATAATCCTTCTGACTGATCGCATCAAACTTGTGGTTGTGACAACGCGCACAGGAGACGGTCAATCCAAGGAAGGCTTTGGAAATCACATCAATTTGATCTTCAGTGGTGCGCACGAGTTCATCAAGAGCATCAGTTGGGGCGAACCCTTGAAGAAAAAAACGATAATGAGCTGGGCCGATGGCTGATTCATTCAGCCCCAACGCTTCATTGATGCGGGGTTTTTCCATCAGGTCGCCGGCGATGTGTTCACGTAAAAGTTGATCGTAAGGCACATCCTCATTTAAAGCCCGGATGAGATAGTTGCGATATTGCGCTGCATGGGGAATACGAGGGTCGCCCTCACTGCCAAGTGATTCAGCGTAGCGCACCCAGTCCATCCAATGCCGGGCCCAGCGTTCTCCAAAGTGCGGCGAGGCAATCAAACGATCCGCCGCTTCACTAACAGCCGTTTCACGACTGGTTTTGGAAGCCTTTATGAAGGCAGCACTTTCTTCTGGAGTAGGCGGGAGTCCGGTCAGAGCAAAGGATAAACGGCGAATGAGAACCTCGGGCCTGGTATCCGGTGCGGGTTTTAGGTCGCCCCAGGAAGCTTGAATAAACTTGTCGATTTCATTCGTAGCCCACTTGCCTTTCACCTTGGGCGGTTTCGGCGATTGAATGGGTTGGAAGCTCCACCATTTTTTTCGTTGTTCGCGGATGGTTTCCCAAGAGGTGGCCTTGGCGATTTGTTCCTTGGTGGGTTTATTGATCCGAGGATCCGGAGCGCCAATGGTGATCCACTTTTCAAAGTGTTGAATAAGCTTTGGGGAGAATCTTGCTCCACCCTTGGGCATTTTGAGGTCCTTCTCCTCATGTTTAAGGACACGAATCAACAAACTCTGATCGGGTTTACCCGGAACAATTACGGCACCAGTATCCCCTCCCTCAGTAATTCCACCTTTCCAGTCGAGAGCCAGGTCTCCTTTGGCTTTACCTGCACTGTTGTGGCATTCGTAGCAGTGCTCAGCGAGCGATGGTCGAATGTGTTTTTCAAAAAACTCAATCTGATCCGCAGAAGGAGCGGCCCACGATTGGACCGTAAAAAGAAAAGCTGCGAGCCAGAAAAATTGAAGGGGGAACCGCATCGGCCCCGATTACAGATGAGCGAGCCAATTTGCTCAACTGAAAAGAGACCTCACGCGGCCACAAGTGAAGCCAGGACCTTGCGGGTGCCGGAGAACGTGCGGCGGCCGTGCATGGCAGTGTAGTTATCCACTAGAGCCAGATCGCCATCCTGCCACGGGATATCAAAGGTGACTTCATCGGCTAGTTGACTAGCCTTGACCACATCATTTGAGTCCAGCGGGGAGTCGTCACCAAAGGTGATGGCTTTACTGGGATCATTACGTGTGTCTTTCCAGCCCTTAAAAGCAGCGATCAATTGATTAAAGAAACTAGATCTACCATCCCCCAGATCGCGCACGGCCGGAAGCACAGGTGTAGTGGCGCGCAGGTCTCCACTATCCTGCCATTGCCATGAATAGCCCAGTTCCCTCATGCGGGTTTCTGCTGCTTCGCGGGACTCAGCACTGAATGTGCTTTGCCAACTACGGCCCATGCCTGAGGATTCATCGGATTCACCGGCCATGGTCAGTGAATATTTCAACCCCTTATCGCGGCAGGAGGAAGCAAAGTTTGGCAACTGCT
>CAZHJW010000215.1:0-3515 GCA_964533265.1 uncultured Pedosphaera sp. | reverse complement strand
CAACCGGACCGATGGCTCAGAAATGGGATAAGCACCGCTTCGACCTGAAGTTGGTGAACCCGGCCAATAAACGGAAGTATGAGGTGATTGTGGTGGGCAGTGGCTTGGCCGGTGCCTCGGCTGCTGCTTCCATGGCTGAATTGGGCTATAACGTAAAATGTTTCTGTTATCAGGATAGTCCCAGACGGGCCCACTCCATTGCCGCTCAAGGAGGTATTAATGCGGCCAAGAATTACCAGAATGATGGCGACTCGGTACACCGGCTCTTTTATGACACGGTGAAGGGTGGGGATTATCGTTCCCGTGAGGCCAATGTATACCGGTTGGCGCAGGTGAGTGTTGATATCATTGATCAATGTGCTGCCCAAGGGGTTCCCTTTGCTCGTGAATATGGTGGACTCTTGGCCAACCGTTCCTTTGGTGGGGCGCAGGTAAGCCGCACCTTCTACGCGCGTGGCCAGACCGGTCAACAGTTACTCTTGGGTGCCTATTCTTCACTGTGCCGGCAGATCGGGCTGGGCAAGGTCCAGATGTTTCCGCGCACGGAAATGTTGGATGTGGTGCTGGTTGATGGGCACGCCAAGGGTATTATTGTGCGGGATATGGTGACCGGCGAAATCAGCCGACACTCTGCCCACACGGTGGTGCTGGCAACTGGCGGTTATGGAAATGTATTCTATCTTTCGACCAACGCCATGGGTTGCAATGTTACCGCGACCCACCGGGCTTATAAGCGCGGGGCCGCCTTTGCCAACCCCTGTTACACACAGATTCATCCCACTTGCATCCCTGTGAGTGGTGATCACCAGAGTAAACTCACCCTAATGAGTGAATCGCTTCGTAATGATGGACGGGTTTGGGTGCCCAAGAGTGAGGAGTTGGCCGAGAAGCTGCGCAAAGGGGAACTTAAGGCAGGTGAACTGGCTGAGGTGGATCGTGATTATTATCTGGAACGAAAATACCCAAGTTTCGGCAACTTGGTCCCTCGCGATGTAGCCTCGCGTAACGCCAAGGAGGCCTGTGATGAAGGGCGTGGTGTGGTTGGATCAGGTCTTGGGGTTTATTTGGATTTTGCTGATTCCATTAACCGCATGGGCGAGGATGTTGTCCGGGAACGTTACGGTAATCTTTTTGATATGTACGAAAAGATTACCGGTTCCAATGCTTACCAGAACCCGATGACGATTTACCCGGCGGTGCACTACACCATGGGCGGTCTTTGGGTGGATTATAACCTCATGAGTAATGTGCCGGGCTTGTTCGTGATCGGGGAGGCCAACTTTTCAGATCACGGAGCCAATCGACTGGGGGCAAGTGCTCTCATGCAGGGTTTGGCCGATGGCTACTTTGTATTACCCTATACCATTGGCCAATATCTGGCTGAGTCGGGTCCTGATGGCCGGCCAAGTGAGGAATCCTCTGAATTCGATGAGGTCGAGGAGTCGGTTAAGTCCAGAATCGACAAGCTACTATCCATTAAAGGCAAGCGCACGCCAACTTCCTTTCACCGTGAGCTTGGCCAGATTATTTGGGATAAGTGTGGTATGTCCCGCAGTGAGGCGGGGCTCAAGGAGGCTCTAGAAAAACTTCCCGCCCTGCGAGAAGAGTTTTGGGAAAACCTGAATGTGCCTGGCGAAAACGGGTCGCTTAACCAGAGTTTAGAGCTAGCTGGGCGTGTAGCGGACTTTCTGGAATTTGGCGAGTTGATGTGTCGTGATGCGCTTCAGCGTGCTGAATCTTGTGGCGGACACTTCCGCGAGGAACACCAGACTGAAGAAGGGGAAGCCAAGCGAGATGATGAGAATTTTTCCTTTGTCGGGGCATGGGGGTATCGAGGTGTGGATAGCGAGCCTGAATTGCACAAGGAAGATCTCACTTATGAAGAGGTGAAGATGACCCAGCGGAGTTATAAGTAATGGGCAAAGAATTAAATCTAAAGCTCAAGGTCTGGCGTCAGGATAATGCCGATGCCCGTGGCGGATTTGAAGAGTATGAGGCCAGAGGCATTGATACGGACATGTCATTTCTAGAGATGCTTGATGTGGTCAACGAAAAGCTCATTGAGGATGGACGAGAACCAATCGCCTTTGACTCAGATTGTCGGGAGGGAATTTGCGGCACCTGTTCTATGGTAATCAACGGCGTGGCACATGGAGGGCAGAAGGGCACCACTGCCTGCCAACTGCATATGCGCCACTTTAGTGATGGAGGAACTATCACTATAGAGCCTTGGCGTGCCACCGCCTTTCCGGTTCACCGTGATCTGGTTGTGGATCGCACCGCCTTTGACCGTATTCAGCAGGCTGGCGGGTTTATTAGTGTGCGTACGGGCAGTGTACCTGATGCCAACGCAACCCCAGTGCCCAAGCAGGAAGCAGATTTGGCCATGGACGCAGCGCAATGCATTGGGTGTGGGGCCTGTGTTGCCGCCTGTAAAAATGCCAGTGCCATGCTTTTTGTGGCGGCCAAGGTATCGCACCTGAGCCTGGTACCTCAGGGGCAACCAGAACGTGAACGGCGCGCTTTGGACATGGTGCAGCAGATGGATGAGGAAGGTTTTGGTAATTGTACTGTTACCGGTTCCTGTGAGGCGGTGTGTCCCAAGGAGATCTCGTTGGACTTTATTGCGCGTATGAACCGTGAATACGGCCGGGCCTTGATTAAACGCGAGACCTCCTCGTAATCAGCCTTTCATTCTTGCCAACCCGCCTCTGCGGCGTAGCCTTTTTCTGTTCACAGATAAGACTTATGAAGACTACTCTTTCCCGTCGTCAATTTGTTGGCACCACTGCTGCCGCGTCACTTACATTTCCTTCCCTTCTCAAGGCCAAGGATACCCAAAAGAAAATCACCGTGGGGGTTATAGGCCTCAGTCGTGGGATGGGTCACTTGCGTAAGTATATGGAGGCGTCCAATTGTGAGGTGGCTTATGCCTGTGATGTGGATGAGCGGCGTATCGCCAGTGGTCTGAATATTGGCAAGGAATACCTGAAGAAAAATCCCCAGACAATCGATCCGAAGGGTGAAAAGGATTTCCAGCGGATTCTGGAGGACAAGTCGATTGATGTCATCTCCATTGCCATGCCGAATTTCTGGCACACACCTGCCGCCATTCTTGCCATGCAGGCAGGTAAACATGTGTATGTGGAGAAACCCGGTAGCCAGAACAGCCGCGAAGCGGAGCTGATTGTGGCGGCCTCTCGAAAGTATAAGAAAAAGGTGCAGATGGGCAACCAGCGTCGCAGCCAACCGGGCATCATTGAAGGTATCGAACGGGTGAAGGCCGGTGAGATCGGTAAGCCGCTTTATGCCCGCTGCTGGTACAACGGCAGTCGAGGTAGTATTGGCAAAGGCAAATTTGTGAAAGTGCCCGATTGGATGGGCAAGGACGGCTGGGAAAAATGGCAGGGGCCATGCCCGGAACGTCCCTACAAGGATAATCTGGTGCACTATAACTGGCACTGGCATTGGCATTACGGAGGTGGCGAAATCCAGAACAACGGACCGCACTTTCT
>CAZHJW010000214.1:0-3542 GCA_964533265.1 uncultured Pedosphaera sp. | reverse complement strand
TGAAGTTCTTACAAGGAGGGCGAACAAGTGAGATTAAAAGGGGCACACTATTCCATGTGGATGTTGTTATCCATTGCCATAGGCATTGGAGGATGGGGTTGTAAAGATAAGAAGAAGGCGGGTAGCTCGAAGAAGCCAGCCCAATCCATCGCACAAAAAACCCAACCCGAGGAAGCCCCGGCTACCCCAGCAGGCCAACTGGCGCTTGCCATCAAGTACTACACGGGTGAAGGCAAGCCCCAAGACCACAAGAAAGCCGCTGAACATTTCAAAATTGCGGCGGGTAATGGAAACCACCAGGCCCAGTTTGCTCTGGGTTGCATGTATCAAAATGGACACGGAGTAACTCAAAACTTCATGACGGCTGCAGACTGGTATCTCAAGGCTGCCCAAGCCGATAACCCGGATGCACAATTTCTTCTCGGATTATCCTATAAGGAAGGCAGTGGGGTTCCGCGTGATCCTCTAGAATCCTACAAGTGGATCTTCCTCGCTGCTGAATCGGGCAACACTCAGCATATCGCTGTACGACAACAGTTGGAGCAGACCTATTTGCCAGCAATGGTTGCCGAAGGCCGTCGACGTGCCGACCAGTTCCGCATGTATCAAGGCGTAAAAAACTAACACTCAAGCGCCTCGACCAGACGATTCACATCATAAACGCAACCACTCCACGTGCCCCCGCTTCGTGCCTGCAAAGCTGCCCATAGGCGGGTTTCATCCGGCAATAATGGGTGGGGAGCCAAATCATCCCTGGTTTTCCTAGAAGACAAGAGCTTCGTTGCTTCCTGGGCCGTGAGCTCCTTTCCATCTACCCCAACCAAATCCAACGATCCTTGGTTTGTATTCTGGTCAATCTCAATTCGAATGACATCCCCATTCTGAATTTTTCCGATCGGACCGCCAGCCAAAGCCTCGGGACCAACGTGACCAATGCAGGCGCCCGTGGAAACCCCCGAAAACCGACCATCAGTCACCACCGCCACGAGTTTTCCAAAGGGAAGAAATTTTAAGGCAGAGGTCACCTGATAGGTTTCTTCCATACCTGTACCCATCGGCCCAATCCCTGCGAGTATCATCACATCCCCCGCCACAATTTCACCGGCCTTAATAGCAGTAATTGCTGACTCTTCACTCGGAAACACTTTAGCCGGCCCTTTCATGCGGTATACCCCATCCTCATCGATCACCGATGAATCGATGGCGGTGCTTTTAATAATAGCCCCTTCAGGAGCAATGTTGCCTGAGGGAAAGATCACCGTACTGGCCAGCCCTCGTTCACGCCCACGCTCAGGATTCATGATAACCTCATCCGGATTCACGCCCTCCTGTTTCTTGAGGATTTCTTGGAACTTGATACGCCTTTCCGAATCCTTCCACTCCTCCAGCAACCCATCCCATGTCTGCCCCTCGACCGTTTTCACGGTCGCGTCAATCAAGCCAAGTTCCCTTAGGTGTAACATCACTTCGGGGACCCCTCCGGCCAGGAAAACATTTACCGTGGGATGCATCTCAGGTCCATTGGGCAAAACACTTACCAAGCGGGGAACCTTTGAATTAACCTCTTGCCAATCGGCAACCGTCGGTATTTTCAACCCGGCGGCATGCGCAATAGCGGGTATGTGTAATAGCAAGTTGGTGCTGCCGCCAAAAGCGGCGTGGACCACCATGGCATTACGGATCGCTGAATCTGTGAGAATTTGATTTACCCCCGTGCTATTCACCTCTAACTCCACAATCAAATCTGCAGCGCGGGTGGCCAATTCAAGCCAAACCGCAGATCCTGAAGGTGCTAAAGCCGAATGCATCGGAGACAGCCCCAACGCTTCCCCCACAACTTGAGAAGTCGCAGCTGTCCCAAGGAACTGACATCCGCCCCCAGGTGACCCGCAAGCCTTACATCCCAGTATTGCAGCCTCATCCAGGGACAACATGCCATGACTGAAACGTGCCCCAATCGTCTGCACCGAACCTGCATCTTCTCCTTCAGTCGGCGGCAAAGTCACCCCACCGGGCACCAATACCGCCGGCAAATCTCCCAACCCTGACAACGCCATCATCATGGCAGGTAATCCCTTGTCACAGGTGGCAACTCCGATCACTCCTTTGCGCGTTGGCAAAGAACGAATCTGACGCCGCATCACGATCGCCGCATCATTGCGAAAAGGGAGACTGTCAAACATACCTACAGTTCCCTGAGTACGTCCATCACAGGGATCTGAACAATGTGCTGCATACGGCACTTTCCCAGCCGCCTTTAAGTGATTTGCAGCCTCCTGAACCTGCAAGCCAATCTCCCAGTGCCCAGTGTGGTAACCCAGTGCGATTGGGGTTCCATCGGGTGCACGTACTCCGCCGTGTGTATTGAGGATAAGGTACGAATCACCGGACAACAATTTTGGATCCCATCCCATGCCTGCGCTTTGAGTGAGTCCAAACAAGTCTCCACTGGAAGATTCACGCAACTGACTCTCGGTCAGTGGGAGTTGCCCCGCAGGGCCTTTGCCGCGGGTGCGAATCTGATAGATATCCCCCATCGATTAAATCACCGTATTGTCCGGAATGACTGCATTCTTCGGAATGATCACAATGCCATCCCGGACATAAAAACCATCGCCATCCATGTTCGCATCCTTGCCTGCTGGACTCACCACACAGTTGTTTCCGATGCGAGCATTCTTATCTATGATAGCGTTCTGGATGCGGGTATTACTCCCGATACCAATCAGCGGCCTGTTAATGGAAATATTATGATTAATAGAACTATCGGCCTCGTAATAATCTGCACCCATCATCACCACCCGCTGAATCATTGTACCATCACCCACCACACTCCGGACGCCCACAATGCTGTCACTGATTTGCGCCCGATTAATGATACATCCATCACTGAGCACCGCGTGATCTATCGCTGCACCGTTAATCTTACTGGCAGGTAAAAATCTAGGACGAGTATAAATGGGGGATGACATGTCAAAAAAATTGAACTTAGGCAACTCACTGGCAGCATCAAGATTAGCATCAAAGAATGTCTTTATCGTACCCACGTCCTCCCAATAGCCTTGATATACATAAGAATATGCCCGCCTAGTGCGAATGGCTTCGGGGATAATGTGTTTGCCGAAATCTGCGTGATCGTTTTCCAAAAGATTAATTAGCACATCCCTGTTGAAAACATAAATGCCCATCGATGCCAAAAATTGTTCGTCGGTAGCATGGATTCTCAAATCCTGACATGTAGCATCAGAAAGTTTCAGCGAATCAATTACTTCCTTCTCCTTCGGCTTCTCGATAAACTCACGGATACGATGTTCCTCATCAATTTTCATGATGCCAAAATCTGTTACAGCCTCGCGATTGACAGGAATGGTAGCCACAGTTAACTCCGCTTGATTGCGTATATGCTGCGTGAGCACTTGGTGGAAATTCATATTATAGAGCTGGTCTCCACTCAGGATAAGGATGTAATCAAACCGATGGTTCAAAAAATGTCCCATATGTTTCCGAACCGCATCTGCCGTGCCCTGGAACCAGGATGAATC
>CAZHJW010000213.1:0-3549 GCA_964533265.1 uncultured Pedosphaera sp. | reverse complement strand
TCCCTGAATTTGGCTGATGATATCATCGAGGTCATTACCACTACCGAGCCGTCGATTGATTTAATTCTATGAGTGATTCTGCTTCGAGTTCTCCAGCCTCACTGACACAAACGGGTAAGTACATAATCATTGTTACAGCCTTTCTCGGTTGGTTCTTTGGCGGTGTGCATTTGGGAATCACCTCACTCGCCATGGGTTCGGCGGCCAACGATCTATTACGAGGTAACGGTCATGCTAATGAGTGGTCAGTAGACAGGGTAAAATCTGGAGAACAGCTTGAAAAGTTTGATACGGACAAAAGCGACGCGTTAGACATTGATGAATTTGAAAAGGCATTTTTAGACCGGAACAAGGACGGCGTAATTGATGATCTCGAAAGAAAACGAGCCGAGTTACAAGTCAAGGCAGATGAGAACAACGATGGACAAGTCACCCTACACGAGCTAACAGCCAAGGTATCGCGTGATCGCTTCGCTTCTGCTAGCAACAAGTGGTTTGGATATTATGTTTGTGCGCTATTATTTGGCGGTGCGTTGGGCGGGTTGGTGTTTGGTCGCATAGGTGATCGCTTTGGCCGCGTGAAAGGGATGACCGCTGCTATCTGTTGTTACTCAGGTGTTTCGTTTCTTGCTTATTTCGTACAGACGCCTGAACAGCTATGGATTGCGCGTTTCGTAGTGTGCATGGGAGTGGGTGGTATGTGGCCCAATGGAGTTGCTCTCATGAGTGAGGCATGGGCAGGCGCATCGCGGCCGATGCTCGCGGGAGTCATCGGGACATCGGCAAATATCGGCATTTATCTCGTCGGAGTCGCTGGTGGTATCTGGAAAATTAATGAGAGCAATTGGGAATGGGTTATGGTGGTGGGAGGTTGCCCCATCATGCTTGGACTGTTGGTGCCCCTTATCGTGCCTGAGTCGCCGCGTTGGTTGTCAGACAAGAAGAAACTTGAATCCGGCCAGATGGATGAAGAAGGAGAAAAGCCTCCTGAGATATCGACTTGGGAAGTATTTAAAAAACCAATGCTTGGCGTGACATTGGTGGGGATTCTATTGGCTACGGTGCCTCTATTTGGCGGCTGGGGGAGTTCCAACTGGGCGATCAAATGGGCCGACGATGCTGGAAAGATAATGGGCGATGACGGTCTTAAAGCTCAGGTCATGCAGGCACGGGCTCTCCCAGGTATCCTCGGTAGTTTTCTCGGCGGTTGGATTGCCAGTCTTGTGGGGCGACGTCGAAGTTATCTCTTGAACAGTCTCATCTGCCTTGCCAGCGCTCAGTACTTATTTTGGTTCTGTTCGCCGAGTGAGCCGGTAAATTTCCTCGTCTGGATGGCAATCCTTGGATTTTTCAGCGGAGTATTTTTTGGATGGTTGCCTTTATTCTTACCGGAATTGTTTGTCACTCGCATGCGCTCAGCAGGAGGCGGTATTTGCTTTAATTTCGGTCGCATTATTACCGCCGTGACCGTCTTTATTACCTCGATGCTAATCGTCTATTTCAACAATGATTTTGGAGCCATTGGCCGGCTCACCAGCCTCATCTATTTGTTTGGCGCCATAGGTATTCTGTTAATGCCGAAGGATGTGGAAGGCGAGATCAAGGATTAGACTTCAGTGAGGTTGGTGACGCAATTCCACTCATTTCGATTGGCGGTGATATCGATCACGTTGCCATCAGGATCGAGAATCTTGAACGAGTGCTCAGGTACGGTGTCCATATCCATCACTTCAGTGCGGTCTTTCACGTTGCCTTTACTGATCTCTGCACCCCATTCCTTGGCACGATTCCAAACGGCGGTAAGGTCACTTACAATGATGCCGAAGTGAATGTATTCGTTGCCTTCCACTTGGGGTGGACGCACGGATTCGGCTGGATGCTGTAGCAGAGTAATATTATTTGTACCATCGGTTAGATCCATGCTGTCACGTTGTGTGCGGTAATCATGGAATTTAAGGCCTATGACTTCAGTGTAGAATTTTCGCGAATGTTCCATGTCGTGGCAACGTAGTGCCAGATGTCGTAGCCAAGCCATGTATTTAGCGTACTGGGAATCATTTTGCGTGTAAAGTGAGGTCCGGCATTGTTCACTCAGAACATGGCTCTTCAATTATCTTTGTCGGTGCGTATTGTGGAGTCGGCATGCAAGACGAAGCTGAATATCCCCTTTGAGAACTTGGTGAATATTGCGGCTGAGACTGGTTATGACGCAGTGTGTATGCGTGCGAGTGCCGGAGGAGTTCAAACTCCGCCTGAAGAACTATGCCGCATGCGCAAGATCATCGAGGCCAAAGATCTGCACGTCTCGATGGTGACAGCCGATTCCAAGGTCCCTTTGAATGGAGATGATGGGCCTGATAGCCTGCGTAATATTGGCCCCAGTCTTGATGTTGCCGAGGCACTCGGCTGCAACCTCATTCGAGTGTGCCTCAAAAAAGATGAAGATATTCCCCATGCACGTGAGGCTGCGAAAGAGGCTGCTGATCGAGATATACGTCTCGCCCACCAGTGTCATACCACTTCTATTTTTGAGCAGGTGGATCAAATCCTTGCCAATTTGGAAGCGATTGGTCAGCCCAACTTTGGCCTGATCTATGAACCGGCTAATCTCATGCTGTGTGGTGAAGATTATGGACCGAACACTTTGCGGCAATTAGCTCCGCACATGATGAATGTGTATATTCAGAACCACCGTCTTGATCCGGAGGGCCCGGTTTCATTGCCTACCTATTGTTGTGGTGAAGTATACTTTCATCACCAGCCCATCTGGAAGGCCGGTGGGGTAGATACAGTTTCAGTTTTTGAGGGACTGAAAGAAATCGATTGGTCGGGTCACTTTACGATTCATCAGGCCGAGGGAATTAAGACGTTTGAAGACGCGCGTGTTTACGCCGGTCATTGCGCGGAATTTGTCAGGGCGAGTGAAGGTTGATTAAATTATCGAGCAGCCCGGGTTTTTCGGGTTCGTCGTCTATTGTGATTAAAGCGGTTCTTTGAACGGCCGCCTTGAGAAGATCTACTCGCTCCACTATTGCGTCCCCTGCCAAAGTTTTTTGGAGCGGGAAGACTTGAATGGCAGGATTGGTTGCAGTGAAAAGGATGGTCTTTCTCGGCGGGCACGGGTTTGCCTAGTAGCTTTTCGATTTCGCGTAGCAGGGAACGGTCTTCGGCGCTGCAGAACGAAATTGCTTGTCCATCCATTCCGGCACGTCCCGTCCGTCCGATACGATGCACATATGTTTCGGCTTCCATAGGAAGATCATAATTAACCACGTGGGTTATATCCTCCACGTCTAATCCGCGGGCGGCAACATCTGTAGCAACCAGTACTTCATAACGTCCGCACTTAAATCCATCCAATGCTTTGGTGCGAGCGGCTTGTGATTTATTACCGTGAATAGCGACACATTTGATTCCGGCTTGCTCGAGTTTTTCGACTACACGGTTTGCCTGATGCTTCATCTGAGTAAAGATGATCACTTTATCCATTCCGGGCTGTTCCCAGAGTGTCAGCAGCAGTTTGTTTTTATTTTTCTGGCCGACAAATAA
>CAZHJW010000212.1:0-3551 GCA_964533265.1 uncultured Pedosphaera sp. | reverse complement strand
GAAAAAATCTTTGCCGCTGGCTTTGGATTTACGCGGACTGGATGAGAACGCGCCGCAGACGAGTTCAATTTGGCCGTCCATGTTCGCGGCGATGCGATGCACCGCGCCAATAAACGCGCCGCGACCGCCGCCGACCATTCCGTAACGAATTTTTCTGCTCATAATGGTATAGTTAAAAAATTGAAAAGTTGATTGAACCCGGTTGGGCGGCCTTTATATTGGGCGCCTCCCGCCAAGTCAACGGCGATTAAAATGCAGGTCAAGATGCTCAAATCCAAAATTCACCGGGCCGCGGTGACTGATGCCAATGTCAATTATGAGGGTAGTTTGACCATCGACTGCTCATTGATGGAAGAGGTGGGTCTGACCCCCTTTGAGCAAGTGCTTTGTGGGAATATGGCCAATGGCCAACGATTTGAGACCTACGCCATCCCTGGGGAAGCAGGCACCGGAGCAATCATTCTGAACGGAGCCACCGCCCATCTGGGCAAAAAAGGCGACCGAATTACCGTCATGAGCTTTGGGCAAGTTGAAGAAGCCGAAATCCCATCATGGAAACCGAAAGTGATTGTATTAGGTGAGAACAACGGTATCATCACGCGCCGTTAGGCGTTTTAGCGCCACAATCACAATCTTAATTGAAAGGCTTTTGCCATGCTCTTTACAGCGGGAGACATCGCTGGTCATTTGGGAGGAAAGGTTCTCGGAGACCGCACCATGCCTCTAACCGGCTTTCAAGCAGCCGACCGGGCAAAATCCGGTGATCTGACCTTTGCCGAAAATCGCACTTTTTTTGAGCGTGCGGAACAAAGCGCGGCTAGCGCGGTTATAGTCGACAAAAATTTCAATTCTGAACGCAAAGTTCTCATTCGTGTTCCTAGTGCCCGACTCGCTTTTGCCAAAGTGGTCCCGCTTTTTTATCCCGAACCCGGCCCTCCCACTGGCGTCCATCCTTCGGCCACTATTTCAGATAAAGCTATAGTGCATCCCGAAGCTTGCATTGGCGCACACGTAATCATTTCTGATGGCGCGAAGATAGGTGCGCGCACGGTACTCCATGGCAATAACTATGTGGATGAAGACTGTGAGATCGGCGAAGACTGTTCAATCTTTCACAACGTAACGCTATACCCACGCACCGAACTCGGCAACCGCGTACGTATCCACGCTGGCACCATTATTGGTTCAGACGGTTTTGGCTACGTTCAGGAAGAAGGACAACACCTGAAAGTGCCTCAGATTGGAAATGTGGTAATTGAAGACGACGCAGAAATCGGCGCAAACGTAACCATCGACAGAGGTGCTCTAGGGCCCACCCACGTCGGAAAAGGCACCAAAATAGACAATTTGGTTCAGATCGGCCACAATGTATCCACCGGTGAAAACTGTTTGGTCGTAGCGCAAGCCGGTATCGCGGGGAGCACCAAGCTCGGCAATAATGTGATACTTGCCGGCCAGGTGGGCCTTGCTGGCCATTTACGCATTGGCAATAACGTGACTATCGCTGCCCAATCCGGCGTAATGCGCAACATCGACGATGATCAAAAATGGTTTGGGACTCCCGCTCAACCAGACAAACAGATGAAACGACAACTATTGGCCCTCCAAAAACTACCAGAGTTATTACGCCGATATAATCGCTTCGAAAAATTCGCTAAACCCAGACTCATGACCCCGAAGGAGATAGCTGATTCCAAAGCCAAAGCCACAGATAGAGAGCGAAAAGTGGAGGGGAAAACACCCGAAAATAAGTAATTCCCTCCAAAAACCTATTGACCCGCCTAAAGTTTCTGCTATTTTCTCCGCCCCCTTGGAAGACAAGGTATGAAGACTTTTTTACCCAAAATTGACCTGAAGAAGCTAGGCCAGACGGATTCTAATGTTACCGATTCTCGGGGCTGGCGAATCATAGATGCCGATGGGCAAGTGCTTGGCCACGTCGCTGAAAAAATCGCAAATGTTTTGCGTGGCCGTGACAAGCCCATCTACACCCCCCATTTGGATACCGGAGACTTTGTTGTCGTCGTCAATGCCGAGAAGATTCGCGTCACCGGCAACAAAGAAAACACCAAAGAGTATCAACGTTATAGTGGGTATCGCGGAGGTCTTAAACGGATTCCCTTTGCCACCGTACGAGCAAAGCATCCTGAACGAATAATCATGGGTGCGGTCAAAGGCATGCTCCCAAAAAACCGTCTTGGGACAAAACTTCTGACAAAGCTCAAGGTTTACAAGGGCAACGAACATCCGCACGCCGCTCAAAAACCCGAACCTTTAATTTTAAGTTAATATGGCTACAGACGCTAAAACTGGAGAACTTCTTGGAACGGGCAGGCGCAAAAGCGCGACAGCCCGAGTGCGAATCAAGTCTGGCTCAGGTAAAATCACCGTAAACCGCCGCGCCGCGGAAAATTACTTTCCCATTGATGAACACCGCACGATCATTAATGAGCCATTTGTCGTTACTGAAAACGTGGAGAAATTTGACGTACGGGTTAACGTAGCTGGAGGAGGAACCGCTGGCCAAGCAGAAGCCATTCGCCTTGGTATATCTCGAGCCTTACTGGAACATGACGCAGAACTGCGGGTGTCACTCAAGGCAGAAGGGCTTCTCGCCCGAGACTCGCGCGTGCGCGAACGCAAGAAACCTGGTCAGCCCGGTGCTCGCAAGCACTTCCAGTTCAGCAAACGCTAAACAGAAGAAGCTTTCGAAAACCCCGCTGGTTTTACCAGCGGGGTTTTTTGTTTGCTTTCAATTATCGAAAAAAACCTGCAAAACAAACCAAACATGAGCCAAGGTTCATCTATCAAAGTCGCCGTGGTCGGAGCTTCAGGCTATTCCGGCGAAGAACTTGTCCATCGGCTACTGAACCATCCTTGCGCCGCGTTGACAGCCATAACCTCGCGCCAATTTGCCGGCCAAAGACTCAGTGAAACCTTTCCACGGTTTACCAGACAAGGTTTAGCAGACACGTTAAAATTCACTGAACCTGATCCTTCTATCCTAGCGCAAACTGCAGAGATTGTGTTCCTTGCCCTGCCCCATGGCTCCGCCGCCGAATACACGCAGGAGCTGCTTGGAAATGACATCAGGGTCATCGACCTATCCGCCGATTTCAGATTGAACGACCCTGAAGTATACGAGGAATTTTATGGGAACAAACACCCGGCCTCCAATTTACTGAAAGAGGCTGTCTACGGCCTGCCAGAATTATATCGGAAAGAAATTCGCGCAGCCAAACTCATCGCTTCGCCCGGTTGTTACCCCACCAGCATTCTGCTTCCCACCATGCCGCTGCTGAAGGCAGGCCTTATCAAACCCGCCGGAATCATTGCTAACAGCCTAAGCGGGTTGAGTGGAGCCGGACGCAATAAAGACTCATCTTTTCTTTACGCCGAATGCAACGAAAGCGCGCGGCCCTACAGCATACCAAAACACAGGCATCTGTCCGAAATTGAGCAAGAACTTTCCATCGCGGCCGGAGAAACAGTAACCATCCAGTTTTCGCCGCACCTTATCCCCGTGACCCGCGGCATTCTTACCACCCAGT
>CAZHJW010000211.1:0-3584 GCA_964533265.1 uncultured Pedosphaera sp. | reverse complement strand
CGATCTTGATGCTGATCCGGCGCTCCAAGCCCTGTTGGAGGATGTCCTTTTGCTTGGCATAGTCGTGGCAGCACCCGCCGGTGATCAGCAGTGCGCGAAGGGGCTTGGCTAGCGGCTTCTTTTTATCCGCTGCGGTGAGGTTCCCGGCGATAAAGCCGGCCAGAATAAGGGTAGAGAGAATCGATCGCATCAGTGCGTGGTTAAGGCCTTAAACTACCTGTAAGGGGCAAGGGAATCAATCTTTCTGGGCTACCTTTTCGAGCATTTCCAGAAGAGCTTTCTGGATTTTCACTGAGGCGGTGATTTCCAGCGTGCAGGTGCCCATCCAGGTTTCGTAACCGCTTAATTGATGTTGCCTAGGTGTGGGCAGATAGCCGTTGTGGCCGTTGGCCAATTCTATGGTGAAGGTGGCTTGGGGCAACGGACTCTTGGCTTTGAGGATGAGCCCAATTTCACAAAGGACCTCGCATGGAATAGAGCAGATGCCCACCTCTCCAATCCGCAGGGTTTGCAGTACGATTTCCTCTTCACGGGGGCCGTTGGCCAATCCGAGGGTACGATGTGCATAGGCTTCGGCCAATCTCGGCAATGAGTCAGGTGGATTTTCTGAGAGAACCGCTTTAGCATAGGCAATCTGTCTGGTGGTAGGCTGACGGTTTTTCAGAGTCAGCAGGGTTTGCTCCATGGCCAACGAGATATCTTTTTTATAGGGCACTTTCTTGTGGATTGCCAATACCCGGTCGCTGACGAGTTTAGCCACTTCGTTCATGCGCTGGTAACGCTCCATGCGGCCTCGGGGTACCCGAAAGCTGATATTATTAATATCACCACTGGTGCCATTGGACATGATGGCGACATAGTTCTTGTCTTTGCCCAGGGCCTGTTCGATGTGGCCGGCAAATACGCCAAAATAATCGGCCGAAATGGTCGCTTGCGGCACGCCCCCCACGTAATGCAGCGAATAATTGGCCAGTAGAGCAATCGGTCTACCATTGGTGCCTCGAAGTGAAATGAAATGTACCTCCGGGTCAGTGGGGCCGGCCGGCCGTTCAATAAGATTGCGCGGTGGGTTCATGCGAACGGTATCATTTGGATCACCAAATGGATTGATGGCGATGCCGCCTTCTTTCATGTGCCAGCGGCGGTTGAAAATTTCCTCTGGAACGAGTGCCACTCCATGGGCCATTTTTGCAGGCGCCAGATTTTTCTCCGCCGCAATAATGGCTTCAGCAATCCCGTTAACCAGCTGGTTAAAGTAAGCTCGGTGCGCAGCGTCATCGCGGTTGGTGCGTCGATCCTTGCCCGGAGGTGCGGTATGAGTGTGGGTGGCGGCCACGAGCATACGATCAGTCTGGATGTTGGTTCGTTTGGCTGCCAGAGCCTTGGCTTGATCAATGTAGTTACGACCGATCAGGCAATTATCTACAATCACAATTGCCAACCGCGTTTTTCCATCATCACAAACAATGGCTCGGGCATGCAGAGGGTCATGTGCCTTGTCAGCGAGCCTTTCACTGAAGGATCCGATTAACTGTACTGGCCAAACCTTGGGGGTAATATCGATCTTGGCTGCACCGGCACGGAACTCAGCTTGCAGTTGGATGGTGAAGAATACAAATGTGAGCAGGAGTTTTAGTTTCATTTAGCGTCCCTCGCGTTTATCAGAATTGAATTTCTCGTTTTCGGCTGGCATTCGAGCGCCGGTGTCTTTCCGCCATTGGGCAAGTTGGGCGGCAAGCGCTTTCACTTTGTCCGGATGTTTTTTTGCCAAGTCATTTTTTTCGGCGATATCCTCCTTTAAATTAAAGAGTTCCAGTTTGTCGTTTTCGTACCACTCAATGAGCTTCCAATCTCCTTCGCGTACTGCAGCAGTGGGAGCGCATCCCTGGTTGCCGTAATGCGGGTAATGCCAGTACATTGCCCCACGATCATGTTTTTTCCCACGCAAGGCGGGTGTGAAGCTCACCCCATCAATGGGCAGAGGCAGTTCCAGTTCCATCCTGGCCATTTCAAGAATGGTTGGGAAAAAGTCGGTACTGGTAACCGGTGTATCATTGACGCTACCGGGTTTGGTAACTCCCGGCCAACGGACCATCATCGGTTCGCGGATTCCGCCTTCGTACATCCAGCCTTTGCCGCCTCGCAGAGGCAGATTACTGGTGGGATGTCCTTCACTGGTTGAAAGCCCGCCATTGTCACTCATAAAAAATACAACGGTGTTCTCCTCAAGCTTTAATTTTTTGAGGCCATCAAGCACCTTGCCTACAGCCATATCCATGGCCTCCACCATACCTCCATACACCGCGTGTTCTTGTACCAGTCGTACCTTACGGTTGTGTTCCTGCCCCCATTTGGCTTCCAGCCCCCGCTCTTTTTTGCGAGCTTGATATTTCTGTTTCAAATCCTCACGAGCCATCAAGGGCGTGTGCACCGAGTAAAAGGAAAGATATGCAAGGAATGACTTGTCCTTGTTTGCGGTCATGAATTTCACCGTTTCGGTCGCAAGGCGATCTGGCAGATGTTCGCCGTCGGGTCCGTCTGTCAGACGTGGGTTGCCGTACGGAGAAAAATATTTTTTACCACCGTAGGGTCCTCCTCGCTGGTGCCCGCCTTGATTAATATCGAAGCCCTGATCTTCGGGCCAGAACCCTTCGTTCCCTAGGTGCCATTTGCCGGCAAAAAAAGTGGCATACCCTTTTTGCTTGAGTGCTTCGGCAATAGTGAATTCCTTTAGCTCCAATTGTCGTGTGTAGGGAGCAGGGAGGAGTCGTGTATTGCGGCGCCATGCCCGACCGGCAGGGGCTCCAATATAATCGGTTACGCCTGTCCGCGTGGGATAGCGACCGGTCATAATGCTTGCGCGCGTGGGGCTGCACACCGGGCATGCAGCGTACGCGTTGGTAAATTTCATACCAGTGGCAGCCAATCGGTCACAGTTGGGGGTGTCGTAGAAAGAGCTGCCGAAGGTTTTCAAGTCAGTCCATCCCAGATCATCGACCAGAATAAAAACGAAGTTCAGTGGTTTAGTTTTTTGGTCTGCTCTAACCACAGCAGGCTGCAGGCAAACAAACAGGAAAAGTAAGCGAATGACATTCATGGATCACCGAGTGTGCCCACACCTTTCGGCGTGCGCAAGCCTGCCAACAGTTAATTAGGATACTAAGGGATTGGAATGGCCTTGGATTTCCAATCGTAAAGGGCGATTCCATTAAGTTCGCGCACTGCTACTTGATCTCCACTTATTGCCAAGTGTGCCCAAGTGGGTTGCTCAGAGACTTTTCTGGAGTCGATCAATTGAAACTCCTTTGGGTTGGCCTTGATCAGATGGAGATTGCCTCCCTGATCGAGACCAAGAATTCGGTCTCCTTGCCTCACTAGACTCATGTACATGCCATGTCGTCCAGAGCCGAAACGTTTTTCGCTCCTCCAGCATTCCTTGCCGGTTTTCAAATTGTAGCAAGCAAAGTTTCCATCTTGGATGAGCAGATAAGCGTGTCCTTCAAAGAGCACGGGGCTGGCCATATAAGCTGAAGACTTGGAACCATTCTTCCATTTTTCATCTGCAATCCAGGATTCATTGCCCT
>CAZHJW010000210.1:0-3590 GCA_964533265.1 uncultured Pedosphaera sp. | reverse complement strand
CCTGGCGCCTGAGTGTGCCTGATGGTCTGGGCTTCCTGACCTACAAGGCCGTGGGAGGCACCGACAAGGTGACTGATGGCGAACAGGCCATGTTGCCAGTCCTAAGCCGTCACATCTTTGTAACTGAAAGCCTGCCGCTACCCATTCGCGGAGCGAAGAGCAAGAACTTCAAGTTCGATAAACTCGTGGCCTCAGCCAAGAGCGACACGATTAAGCATGAGCGTTTTACGGTGCAAATGGTCTCCAACCCCAATTGGTACGCGGTAATGGCCCTTCCCTATCTGATGGAAAGCCCGCACCCGACCTCCATGAGCACCTTCACCCGCCTGTATGCCAATGGGCTCGCCCATCACATCGCCAAGAGCGATCCTCGGATTGAGCAGGTATTCGATAAATGGCGCAACACACCGGCCCTCGATAGTCCGCTGGAGAAGAATCAGGACCTGAAAGCCGTGATGCTCGAGGAAACCCCGTGGCTACGCCAGGCCAAGAGCGAAAGTCAGGCTCGCCGCAATGTGGGCATTCTCTTTGAAGACCAGCGTCTGGCCAATGAAACACAGGCGGCGATGCGGCGTCTGCGCGAAACGCAGTTTGCCGACGGCGCCTGGCCCTGGATGCCCGGCGGACGTGCCAGTGATTATATCACCCTGTATATAACCACCGGATTCGGCCGCATGCGTGCAATGAACGTGGAAGTGGACACGGCCATGGCCATCAAGGCTGTCAATCGATTGGATGGCTGGATCGACAAGACCTACCGAAGGATTCAGCAGCACGGAAATCTAAACAACAATAACCTCTCTTCGATGATTGCCCAATATCTCTATTGCCGCTCCTTCTTCCTGAAGGATCGCCCGGTAGCCAAGCAACATCTGGAGGCCATCAACTATTTCCTCGGTCAGGCCGTGAAGAAAGAAAAGGACGGTACCCAATACTTCCTGAGCCTTTCACGTATGAATCAGGCCCAGGTTGCCATTGCCATGAATCGGTTCGGACGTTTTGAACGTAAAGCCGACTACAACGACCTGGCCAAAATGATCATCAAGTCCATCAAGGAACGTTCGGTCACCAATGAGGAAATGGGGCTCTTCTGGCGCGATCTGGAACGCAGCCATTGGTGGTACCGCGCCCCGATTGAAACTCAAGCGATGATGATTGAAGCCTTCCATGAGGTAACCCAGGACTTCGACGCTTTGGAAGACGCCAAGGTTTGGCTCATCAAGCAAAAGCAAACTCAAGACTGGAAAACCACCAAGGCAACAGCTGACGCCTGCTATGCGTTACTCCTGCAAGGAGCCAACCCGCTCTCCAGCGAAGCATTGGTGGAGGTGACAGTAGGCGCCACCAAGATTGAGCCAAAGAACGTGGAGGCCGGCACTGGATTCTACCAACACCGCTTCCTGGGCAGTGAAGTGAAGTCCAGCTACGGCAATATCAAAGTCACCAAGCATGACGAGGGTGTAGCCTGGGGTAGCGTGCATTGGCAGTACATGGAGGACATCTCCAAGATCACTCCGCACGAGGATACGCCACTCAAACTCACCAAACAGCTCTACACCAAGGTGAACACCGCCAAGGGACCGGAACTTAAGCCGGTGCAGGGTGACATCAAGACTGGTGACCAACTCGTGGTACGACTGGTACTTCGCACAGACCGCGACATGGAATACGTCCACATCAAGGATCAACGCGGAAGCGGCACCGAGCCGACCAATGTACTGAGTCGTTACAAGTATCAGGATGGCCTCGGTTACTACGAAATGACCCGTGACACCGCCTCACATTTCTACGTCGACTACCTTCCCAAGGGCGTCTACGTCTTCGAGTACAGCGTGCGTGTCCAGCACAAGGGCGAATACCAAACCGGCATGGCCAATATCCAGTGCATGTATGCACCCGAGTTCAACAGCCATTCCCAGAGTCACAAGTTGTCAGTAAATTAAGCAACCCAAATAAATTAAAACCAAAAGGCCGGGAGCAATCCCGGCCTTTCTTTTTTTATTGGTGATCGATCTCTACTGGGCAATGGCCCGCATCTCGTTAAACTCGATAAGCGGGATTTTCATTTTCCCTACTGTCGGATCGTCCACAACGATCTCTTCCTTCTCTAATTTAAAACCGCGGACGTGAAAGAGGGAACCATTTTCCAGCTTCAACTCGAATCGTGAACTCTTGGTGGGTTTTTTGATCTTGGCCAATACCAATGCCATCACCTCATCCAGCCCATAAACCTTTACCCCTAAAAGTATGGAGTTAAGCACCAGCCAATCCTCCTTGAGGCTCTGAAACTCCCCCTCAATAAAATCGCCATTACGCAGCAGAACTCCAGACCGGCCAGCCTCCAGATAACCTCGATGTTTAATGGGCACCGGCCGCAAAACAATTCGCGCAACATTTACTGTGGAAATACGTTCAGGATGGTTGCCTGCCTCAAATTTAACCACCGAATCATCTGCCGTGCTGGGATTAGAGGCAATACGGGAACCTCCCCACGAAAAAACACCCAGTGTTTGTGTCTCATCCGCCTCGTTTCCTTCTGACTCCTCCACCTCGACCGGCTCATAGGTGGGAAACACACCTTTACCTCCAAGCACTGATTCAGGCTTGTTCTTACTTAACCAGACCACCTTAAGATTACCCTCCCCTGCGCGATGCACCGATTCCAAGCGTACATTATAACGCTCACCGCGCTGCAAAGGCACAGCCCCAGTAAATGTCCGCAGCGTGCGGTTAGAAAGCTCGTTAACGACCAATTGACCTCCAATCCAAAGGCGCGCTCCTTCATCGGTAGTAATCGTGAAAGTGTATTCCTCAGTGTGCGGAGCTTCCAATTGCCCCGTCCAGCGAACGCTGTAGTTTTTGTCGGAAAATTTTACCGGTGGAGTCACTGGTGAAAAATCGATCAATTGGTCAACCGACAAAACCCCATCTCCATAGAAAAAGCGGTTCTGATAATAACAACCCAGCAGCCCTGTGCCGGCCTTCAGGCCCTTCGGTGCCTTGTCAGTGTTTGGAAACAACTGTGTGGGAGCAATAGGCATCTCCTGAAATCCCGGCCCCTTCCATACGATTCGTGCACTGGCCTCTCCATAGTTATCGAAAAATTCGAAAAGAAAGGGTATCCGCTTGCCCGCCTGCAAGGTCACTTTACCCGTTTCACGGAAACCTGAAAGCGCCTCCCATCTACCCAAGGTCATCTCTCCCACAGCTAGTTTCCCTCCATCATTAGCATGTAATGTGAAAGTGTATTCCCCGGTTACCGGAGGATCCAGCTCCCCACTCCAACGAACTGAAAAATAGTCACGCGGCAAATCAAACACCGGCTGACGTGAACGCCACTGGTGATTCACCGTCTGATCAATCCGGTAAATCACACGTCCCTTAAAATTTGGCCGGTCGTGATAGGCCGCCAAAAGGCCATACCCTTTGCCCGCCTTAGGGGTGCCGGTCTCAAACAATTCAGGGTTTACAGGCATATCAAAAGTCGCAGCCACCACCTCTTTTAGTGGAATTTTTTTTCGCGGGCCCTTCAATGGCCCAACGCTAAGATGTTCGGCATCCTCAAACATCACCGACCCGGTATATCCTTG
>CAZHJW010000209.1:0-3597 GCA_964533265.1 uncultured Pedosphaera sp. | reverse complement strand
CCGTTCGCTGATGTGTGAGGCCGAAAGTGCGTACCTCAACAGTAATGAATACAAGCGCGCCAATGTGGAGATGGAAACGCGCGATGTGCGCTTTATTCGTCAATGCCAGTTTGATTTCCCCTTACACCAGTACCGGCGGTTGGCACCGCTATTACATGAGTTGCGCGTGATGAAAACGGATTTGGAGATCGAGCTCCTGAAGGAAGCGGTGAGTATTACCGCCAGAGGCTTTCGTCGGACGCTGCGGTTTGTGAAGCCGGGAGTCATGGAGTATGAGGTGGAAGCGGAGCTGGCACGTGAATTTATTAAACGCCGCGGCAAGTTTGCCTACACACCGATTGTGGCCGCTGGTAAGAATAATTGTGTACTGCATTACCTGCAGAACGATCAGGTCTGCAAAAAAGGCCAGTTGCTTCTGATGGATGTGGCCTCCAGTTACGCCAATTATAATGCCGACCTTACCCGCACGATTCCGGTAAGCGGCAAATTCAGTCGTCGACAAAAGAAAGTGTATAATGCGGTTTTGCGTGTGTTGCGGCAAAGCATCGCTGGGGCTGTTGTGGGTAAACTGCACAAGGATTGGACCAAAGAATCTCAAGCCCATATGAACGAGGAATTACTTCAGCTTGGCCTGTTGAAAAAGAGCCAAATTAAAAAGCAGGACCCCGATAACCCGGCTTGCCGTAAGTATTTCATGCACGGCCTTGGTCATCCGCTTGGATTGGATGTGCATGATGTAGGCGATAATAACCAACCCTTTGCCGTAGGCACAGTGCTTACCGTGGAACCGGGAATTTATCTGCCCGACGAAGGGTTTGGGGTGCGCTTGGAGGATGACATTGTGGTTACTGAAAATGGGCCAATCAATCTGATGGCAAAAGTCCCGATTGAAGCGGGTGAAATTGAGGAAATCATGAATCGCTAGGGAAAATGAAACTCCTGTGGCCCATCGCATTTTGCTTGGTAACCGTGTTGTGGGTTGCCTGCGAGGATCCGCCGGTGGCTTCCTATCCGCAGTCGAAGGCGAAACCCATCGAGGCCCTCAATGTTCCTGATTCCAGTTTCACGCTGCAGGATTTTAACGCCAGTAATCCCTACCATCAGCGTATCCGCCAAGCGATCTGTCGGGAACTCAAAATCAAGGATGCGGAATTAACGCAAAGCCATTTGGCACTGGTGGAGAGACTGGATCTCTTTGGGGAGGAAATTGAGAAGATAGATCCGGTGCAATCATTGGTTGGCCTGAAGCAACTCAATATTCACGGCAACAAGATCGTGGACTTGTCGCCATTAAAGGGCCTCTTGGCGATGGAGATTTTGGAGGCCAGTGACAATCGAATAAGTGATGTCTCTGCCCTGACTGAGTTGACACGGATGAAGGTGTTGCATCTCAAGAAGAATGCGATTTCAGATATTGCCCCCTTGGAAAAACTAACCCGGTTAATTTCACTGGATTTGGAACAGAACCAGATTGAGGAAGTTGAGGCCATTAGAGGGATGACGGAACTCAACTGGTTGGCTCTGGGGATAAACCGTATCAGGAAAATAGAATCTCTGGCGGAGTTAAGTCGCCTTCGCCACCTTTACCTAGAGCGCAACAGGCTCAACGGGGCTTCGCTTCAGCCGATCGAGGGCTTGCGGGTGATGCGTACGCTGTCTTTGCGCGGCAATCAGGTTGACGACATCAGCCCTTTAATCGGCATGAAACAGATGTCGTGGCTGGAGCTCGACGACAACCGTATTGTGGATGTATCCCCTTTGGCTGACATGGTGCTGATGGAAAAACTGTATATTGAAAATAATCGCATTAGCATGCTGGAGCCTTTGGTGGAACTGGTAGCCTTGAAGAGGTTCATGGCTCGCGGGAATAATATTTCCAGTAGTCAGTCGACCTTGCTCAGCAAGGCTTTACCCAACTGCAGGGAATTTAAAGCGGGCGTATTCAGTACCATCCCCACTCGCCGCAGACCCTCCAATCAAAAGGACAAATGACCATGGCTGATTCCCCAAAAAAAACTGATATTGGTTTTCAAGTTGCCTGCCTGATTTTACCGCTCTCGATTGTTCTCTATGTGGCCAGTCTCACCATGAACGTGGCCCGGGTGGAAGGGCATGTCATCGTCAATAACGAGGGGATCAATGAAATGCTCAAGGAGAAGGCCGCCAAAGAAATTCCCCTCGATGAAGCCAGTGACCAGATTAGCGAGCTCATCCGTGATTATGTGTGGGATTTGAAAAGACAGGCTTCCAGTGAAGGCGGTCTGGCTGCTGCAGCCGCCAATCAAATCAATGTCGGCGATATTTCCCGCACGGTGAATAAGGAGGTGAAGTCTCGCGGTCAACCGGTAATTGAATCCATGATGCCCAGTCTAAATATTGAAATACCCAGTCCACCTCCGGAGGTGCAGGAAATCAAGCTACTCAGGACCATCAAGGATCTTTTTCTGGGCACCGAGACAGCGGACCCCGATGTTTTTCTGGCGATCTGTATCCTGCTTTTCACCATTTTTTTCCCGATCTCAAAATACATTGCCTTGGGGTTAATTATGGTTCCGGGTAAACGGGATAGGAGCCGGGTATTGGACTGGCTCAAGAGCTGGGGCCAGTGGTCGATGGGCGATGTGTTCGTCGTGGCTTTCATGGTTACCTTCCTCAAGATCAATTCCAGTGTGATCAGTTCCTCGTCTTTGGCTGAAGTCAAGGTGCACGTTACCGTGCTGAGTGGCATGTACATTTTTGGCGGTGCCATTATCTTGAGCATGATTGCCTCAATGTTGTTAACCCGCCACGTGCGGGAGAATAGTGTGGTGCCAGTAGTCGATAAATAAACATATGGTGTGGAAGGCTAGATTCTGATGATCATGCTACGTGAAGAATTGTCGGCCTACAAAACTCCCAATTTTGCTCCCGGAGACTTGGTTCGCCATGTGCGTTATCATTATCGTGGGGTGGTGGTGGCGAGCGATTTCATGTGCATGGCCGGCGAAAATTGGTATCAGTCAAATAAAACCCAGCCTGACAAGGATCAACCCTGGTACCATGTACTCGTTCATGAATCAGGATCCATCACCTATCCGGCTGAAAGTAGTCTGGAACTAGACGAGAGTGGTGAGGAGATAACTCACCCTCTACTCGATCAGTTTTTTAATGATTTTGAAGAAGGGCGGTATGTGCGCAATGACATCCCATGGCCTGGAAAAAATCCTGAACCTTAAAATGGTGGATGCTTCTTTTTTGCCCTCGCCAGCGGGTTTCTTTCTGGCAGCATAGCTCCATGCAATTGTTACGCCTTCTATGCTGCGTTCTTTTTCTGTCCCTTTTTGCTGCGTCGCATGTAAAAGCTGCTGCGCTGGTGATCCCAACCCCGGAGCAGATCCCCCGCGTGAAGCCCGGGCAAACTCCCACCATGCAGGCACGGCGTATGAGCTGCTGGGTGCAGGATACTCGAGCACATGCGCCCTTGGGCAAGGCCTATGTGGTGCTCACTGATGTGCAGGATCAGGAGAGCACCAAGGCGGTAAAAAAACTCCTGAGTCATCACAAAGGCAAATTACTCAAGGTAAGCAGCCTGAAAAATCTCAACTCGGATTCCAAGGC
>CAZHJW010000208.1:0-3601 GCA_964533265.1 uncultured Pedosphaera sp. | reverse complement strand
ACATGTTGCCAGTCTTACCCTGAAATTTTTTGGTGGGCAGCCAGGGCGTATGCGGTGCCGGCAGGGCGACATACAGGAAGAAGGGCTTTTTAGCACCTTTGCGTCCCTCGATATATTTGACTGATTCCTCGGTAAGACGCGGCAACACCTCAACGTGCTTGAAATCAGGCGAGATAGGTCCTTCTCGCCAGAACTCCCCCTGGATACGGGTCCAGCCTTCTGTATTGCGCGGGCCAATCTTACCGGTTGGCGCCTGCACAGGCTTTGCATTCTTGATGTAGTAGTAGGGCACAATATCCAGTGAATGTGGAATACCGAAATAGGAATCAAACCCGTGATCCACCGGACCGCCAACGAGTGGCTTGGAGTAATCATAATTAGGACCACCCTCAAACCCCAAGTGCCACTTGCCGATCATAGCCGTAGTGTACCCTTTCCCCCGAAGGGCCGAGGGCACCGTTGTCCGGCCTTCTTCAATTAAGGCCTGACTCCGCCAATTCAATTTGATCCGGTGCGGATAACGACCGGTTAAAAGACCATACCGGGTCGGCACACAAAACGAGGCGGGAGCATGGGCATCGGTAAATCGCATTCCTTCCCGAGCCAACCGGTCGATGCTCGGCGTAGGATTTTTCGACTTCGGGTTATAACAACGTGGATCCCCATAACCCATGTCATCAGCCAGAATCAGAACAATATTTGGCAACTGATCTTTTGCCTGAAGACACAACCCTGCCATCAGGGAAAGTCCAAATAAAAATCGGTGCATACGCCAATTGAAGCACCGAGCCCGGCATGAAGCAAGAGAGAGCTAGTTTTGCGAAAGTAATTGACTGGCCGCAGCACCTATCTCAACCCTGCTTTTCTCATCGGCCTCGTCCAGCAGTGGAAGAATCGGACCAGTCTCGGCAATTCCGGCCTCGGCCACGGCTGCGTGCAATACGCGAATGGGGTTGATGTCGTTACGCAAATCTTCAAGAGGGGCAAAGGTCCGGCGAATGGAGTCAGCGGCTTCAAGGTTCCCGTCCTTGAGGGCCTGTAACATCTTCGTGGAAAGATTGGGAGCCACACACACGCAGCCACTGGTAAAACTCTGCACGCCAAAACGGTTAATGTGCGTAATTGCCGGTTGCTCGCCAATACCGCTAACGATGATTGACCGGTCCACGCAATCAACCAGTTTGGACAGGTAATCATCCTGTTCGGGATCCTCACGTACAATGGCGTACTTGATCCAGTTTACTATGCCATCCTCAACCAGTGACTTTGCGTCCTCCGGCTCCAAGTACCCTTCAAATTTTATGTAGAGTACAATGGGTTTCCCATAAGCTTCAGCCAACTTGCGAATACCGGTCGCACAACCTAATGGCGTCGCAATGTCGCGTGCAGGCAAAACCATGGCGGTCGGGAATTCAAAATCACGCAGAATGGCAGCCTGATCCATTGAAGTTCCATAAGCGGGACCAACCGAAGGCACCACAGTGGTATCAACCCCGGCATGTTCCTGCAGCATGGCCAGTGTCTCGGCGTATTCGCTCAAGCCAATGTGGTAAAACATGGCATTGCCTCCATAGAGCAAAGTACGCACGCCTCCTGCCTCAAGGTGCCGCATTATTTTGACATTTTCTGTGGGACACACCTTCAGGTCCGCATCGCGGGCCAAGGGAGGAACCGCAATGACTGAATCGGCCAAAACCTCTGGTGTGATGGGGTCGTTGTTCATTTAGTAAATGGGAGGCTCAGGGGTTGCCGAGCCGTGTTGAAGAAAGTCGAAATCACACCCTTCATGGGCCTGCGTCACGTGGTTGATATAGAGCTGGCCATAACCACGTGCATACTTGGGCTCAGGCTTCTTCCAGGCTGCCCGGCGCTTTTCCAGTTCTTCATCATTTACGTGCAGATGAATTTTGCGGTTGGGCACATCCAACTCAACCTCATCACCCGTCTGCACAAAAGCCAAGGGACCCCCAACATGACTTTCTGGCGAAAGATGGAGCACACACATGCCATAACTGGTGCCACTCATCCGGGCATCAGACAGGCGCACCATGTCTCGCACTCCCTCCTTTAAGAGTTTATCAGGAATCGGCAACATTCCCCACTCAGGGAAGCCCGGACCGCCTTCCGGACCAGAGCTGCGCAGCACCAGTACCGTATCCTTTGTAATTTCCAAGTCGGGATCGTTCAACCTGGCTTTAAGGTCGGGATAATTGTCAAAGACCAGTGTCCGCCCACGGTGGGTGAAAAGCTCCTGCGAGGCAGCCGAAGGTTTCACCACGCACCCATCGGGCGCCAGATTTCCACGAAGAACAAACGTCCCGCCTTGGGCCTGCACCGGATTATCAGGCGTGCGGATTACCTCTTCATCGACCACCTTGGTCCCAGAAATATTCTCAGCAATGGTTTGCCCCGTTATAGTTGCACAACCCCCATGCAGCTTGTCTCCCAATTGAGCCATCAATGCCCTCAAACCACCGGCATTGTAAAAGTCCTCCATCAAATATTCTTCCCCGTTGGGCCGCACATTAGCAAGCACCGACGTGGTACGGCTGATACGATCGAAATCTTCCAATGAAATGTCAAAGCCAGCACGACGCGCCATGGCAATAATGTGCACGATGGCATTGGTAGACCCACCCACGGCCATATCCACGGTGATAGCATTCTCAAACGACTCCCGAGAAAGCAAATCTGTTGGCTTTAGATTTTCCCATGCCAAACCCACAGCACGTCGACCGCAGGCGGTGGACATCCGGAAATGTTCACTAATGACTGCGGGAATGCTGGAAGCACCGGGTAGTGTAAATCCAAGTGCCTCAGCAATCGCACTCATGGTTGAAGCCGTCCCCATGGTCATGCAATGCCCCGCCGAACGACCGATAGTGTCTTCAAATTTTGTCCAATCCTCGTCACAGAGGTTTCCCGCACAACGTTCAGCCCAAAAATCCCATACTGAACTGCCACTCCCCAATGCCTCCTTGCCCCAACGCGCTGTGAGCATCGGCCCACACGGAAGATAAATAACCGGAATATCCGCTGAGATGGCCCCCATCAAAAGTGCAGGCGTTGTCTTGTCACATCCTCCCATCAACACGGCCGCATCAATGGGGTGACACCGAAGCACTTCCTCGGTTTCCATCGAGAGCAGATTCCGGTAAAGCATCGTGGTGGGCTTCATCAACATTTCACCCAGAGACATTACCGGCACTTCCACCGGAAAACCCCCTGCCTGCCAGACACCTTCTTTCACCTTCTGGGCTCGTTCACGCAGATGCGAGTGGCAGGTATTAAGATCACTCCAGGTATTGAGAATGCCGATTACCGGCTTGTCACAGAAATCCCCATCAGACCAGCCCATCCCCTTGAGACGGGACCGGTGACCGAATGACCGCAAATCATCGGGACCAAACCAACGCGCACTGCGTAAAGTCTTGGGGTCGCATTTGATTGAAGCATTCTCACTCATGGAGAGAAACTCTTGTAGCAACAAACTGCCGTATCGGCTAGCTGATTTGGTCTGGCCAGAACCGAGCCCATCGCCTATCGCTTTTGTGTGACCACAATCCTGGCAGAAGCAGAGTTAGTCATTGAATCCAATTCC
>CAZHJW010000207.1:533-3651 GCA_964533265.1 uncultured Pedosphaera sp. | reverse complement strand
GTTAATCGCTGGTGGGCGGAATTTATGGGGCACGGCATTGTGGCCACCGAAGAGGATTTCGGCACGCAGGCCGAGCCCCCAACCCACCCGCAATTACTTGATTGGCTTGCAGTGGAATTTGTCGAACGCGGCTGGTCGATGAAGCACATTCACAAACTCATTGTGAAGAGTGCCACCTATCGACAATCTTCAAGTCTGAATACGGGACTACTGAAGAAAGATGCTGCAAATAATTTCTATGCGCGAGCCCCGCGCCTACGCATGAGTGCTGAGATGATTCGCGACAACGCCCTTGCCATCAGCGGTCTACTTAGCACGAAAATGCATGGTCCACCAATTTACCCGCCTCAACCGGGTGGTATCTGGCGACACGTAGGGCGCAACGCGCCTAAATATATCGCAGCCACCAATGAAGACCGCTTCCGCCGAGGCCTGTACGTGGTATGGCGACGAGGCGCACCGTATGTGAGCTTCATGAATTTTGATGCACCCGACCGTGGTGCCTGCGTGGTGCGGCGTCCGCGTACCAATACGCCATTACAGGCGCTCACGCTTTTGAACGACGAAGCGTATGTAGAAATGGCTATAGCCTTTGCCGGACGCATCCTCACTGAAACTAAAGGAACACCGGAAGCGAGAATTAGTTATGCCTATAAAACCGCCCTCGGCCGCGCGCCTCGTGCTGTCGAGACGAGTTATCTCAAGAGACTTATCCTCAAGCGTCTCACCTATTTTGAAATAAACCCGAAGGAAGCCGCCAACCTCATCGCAAATATCAAAGGCTGGAAGATGCCCAATGAAATGAACAAAGGCGAGCTCGCAGCGTGGTTTTACATCGCAAATATTTTACTGAACCTGGATGAGACAATCACGAAAGGTTGACGTGCCTCCCTCACAACATTTCCATACAAACTATGCCAACGAATCGCGCAGAGAATTTCTGAAAACTGGCGGCGTGGGCATAGGCGCATTGGGGCTGAGTAGCGCGTTGAACCCCAACCTGTTCGCCTCCAATCCGACGGCATCCAAACAGCCGCATTTTCAGCCCCGAGCGAAGCACATTATTTATCTCCACATGGTCGGGGCGCCATCTCAGCTAGATTTATTTTCCCACAAGCCCGAACTAGTGAAACGTAATGGTCAAAAATGTCCCGACCATATGTTCAAGGGTAAACAGTTGGCCTTCATACGCGAACATCCCTTGCTGCTAGGCACACGTTTCAAGTTTCCACAGCACGGGCAAGGCGGACTGCACCTATGCGAACACTTACCCAAACTTGGCGCAGTAGCTGATGAACTTTGCCTCGTGCAGTCCATTCGTACAGAGCATTTCAATCACGCCCCCGCGCAGTTATTCCAACATACCGGTTTTGGACGCTTTGGCAGGCCTGGGATTGGCTCGTGGGTCAGCTACGGCTTGGGCACAGATAACCAGGATTTACCGAGCTATGTGGTGATGATCACTGGCAGTGTAGCCGGCGCGGGCAACAGCCTTTGGGGTAGTGGCTTTTTGCCCACAATGCATCAGGGCGTGGAGTTTCGGAGCATTGGCGACCCGGTGTTGTTCCTATCCAATCCCAAGGGCATCGGGCGCGGAGACCGGCGCGAACTTGTCGATGGCATCAATTATTTAAACAAACAGTCTCTAGCCGATGTCGGCGACCCGGAAATCGCCACACGTATCGAGCAATATGAGCTGGCCTTTCGCATGCAGGCTAGCGTGCCAGAATTGATGGATACCTCAAAGGAATCAAAAGATACACACGCGATGTATGGCACCGCACCCGGCAAGGCGAGTTTTGCCAATAATTGCCTGCTCGCACGTCGACTCGTGGAACGCGGAGTGCGTTTTGTGCAACTTTTCGACCAAGGCTGGGATCACCACAGTAGCGTATTTACCAACATCCCCAAAAAGGCTAAGCAAATTGATCAACCTGTATCCGCACTCATTAAGGATTTAAAACAACGCGGCTTGCTCAATGATACCTTAATTGTGCTTGGTGGCGAATTTGGCCGTACCCCCATGTTACAGGGCAAGAGTAATGGCGGTGCAGGAAATAACATGGGTCGCGACCACCACAAGGAAGGCTTCAGCATGATGCTTGCCGGTGGCGGCGTAAAAGGCGGTGTCACATTTGGAGACACTGATGAGCTAGGCTACCAAGCCGTGGACAACCCTGTACACCTGCACGATCTAAACGCCACAATCCTACATCTCTTGGGATTAGACCACGAGCAACTAACCTACAAATATCAGGGCCGAGATTTTCGCCTCACCGACGTTCACGGGCACGTGATGGACCGTATCCTGAAGTAAACGAATTGAACCGTTGATACCCACCCATACTGTTAAATGGGCGGAACCTGTTTATATTTTTTTCGATGCCACCCATTCCAGGCTCACTGGGACCACCCCCACCCATTCCAGGACCGCCTCCTCCTGGACCACCAGGATATCCACCGCCACCAGGCCCCCCGGGATATCCACCGCCGCCAGAACCACTACCTTGACCACCATTCTGGCCTCCACCATTCTGGCCTCCACCATTCTGGCCTCCGCCGCCAAGTTGAGGAGTTTGCATGCCAAGTTGCCCCAAAGTTCTTGTGTTCAAATTCAGCTGAAAAGTTTGTGTCACTGTGCCGGCATACTTTGGGTTCTGCTGAAAAAACATGATCCCTTGATCCAGAACCACATATTGTATGGGATGATCAAACGACATTGTCACAATATCCAAAATCTGTTTTGCAGTCATATTTACCAATGGGCTGCCCAGACCAGCAACAGCGACTTCTTCAGGGTCAAAAGCTCCCTTCATCGCTGTACTCGGAGCTCCACCACCCATTCCTGGTAAGCCGCCACCCTTTCCTGGTAAACCGCCACCCATTCCTGGTAATCCGCCACCCATTCCAGGCAAACCGCCACCCATTCCAGGCAAACCGCCACCCATTCCAGGCTCTCCCAATCCAGGCTCTCCTAACCCGGGTGGAGCACCACCACCGCTACCACTAATCGGCATACCAGTAGCCGGATCTATCCCAGGCGGACCACCAGACATACCGGCCGGCGGGCCGGGCGGCCGCCCGGGCCCAGGAGCGGGTCCCCGGGCCGCGCGGGCGC
>CAZHJW010000207.1:0-520 GCA_964533265.1 uncultured Pedosphaera sp. | reverse complement strand
GGATCTATTCCCATACCCCCTCCTCCAGACCCTGTAGCGCCACCCCCGCTGCCGCCAGTAGGCGCAACTGCTGCACCCCCTGGATCGATAAACGGATTAACCGAGAGATTAAACCCCTGTCCAGTCGGATCCGACTGTCGGAAAAGCTCATCGAGGCGCGTAATTGTTTCCTTCATTTTCAAGGTGTCTAATGGATTAACATACGGCACAACAATCGAACGCAGTTTTCGCTTGATTAAATCCCGAGTCCGAGTGCGCTTCACTCCCTTGCCGGCAGACAAATCAGGCACACCGTTGTAGTAGGGCTTTGCAGTAAAGCCATTGCCCATTAAAAGTTTCAAAGCCAAGCCGGGGTGCATCGGGCCCATATCTGGAGTCCATCCCGGACGCTGTATAATGGCTGGAGTAGCGCTTTGTTGAGCAGGAACCTGTCCGCCGGGAATACCTCCACCGGGAATACCTCCGCCGGGAATACCTCCGCCGGGAATACCTCCGCCGGGAATACCTCCGCCGGGAATAC
>CAZHJW010000206.1:0-3694 GCA_964533265.1 uncultured Pedosphaera sp. | reverse complement strand
AAGTCAATTACGCCGTGCCTAAAGAATCCGTACCACCTTCGTCATCCCGAATCAACGATTCGCGCGAAGGGCGCAAATGTTTTATTTTTACGAGCGCAACGCACAGTATGCCAAAAATATTTGAGGCATAGGCAGCCGAAAGATTGATGACGTCTGTTTCCATGAGTAATTTGGCCGCCAAAGTCAGAGCCGTACCTGCAATTCCGATATAGAGGCCCATATCAAACAGATTATCTTCATTCTCCAGTAACTGGAGTTTGAGTCGGGAGTCTCCCTTGCCGGACATGATTTCGCGGATTTTATTTGTGCAGGTTGTGAACACCGCGATTTGGATGACAGCAAAAAGCACGATCAAGAACACATTCAGGATGACACTGGTATTGGCTAACATGGCTTTATTATCGTTTAGGGTTTCAATGTTTTCTGTAGAAAGTTGGGGCACGTTGATGGCAATCTGATATTCCGAGGAATATGCGGATTGAAAAAGAAAAGGTTCAGATATCGCAAAGAGGAGGATCAGCAGGGCAACGGCCATGGCACGTCTGCGGAGTAGCATAGCCTGGAGGGATTCTTTATCGATTGCGATGAGGACAAAAAAGCTATTCCAAGCACGAATAATGACAAGGCAGCCCAGTCCGATCAGTAAATATTTTACCACGAGTGCCCAAGTGGGATGTTGGTAGCTAAACGAGGCAACACTACCCAAAGCCGGGCCTCCCCGTGTAAGCGGGAGTTGCCGTTCAAGGAGGGACTCAAGAGCTCCACTGCCACTACGGCGTGCGGCACCATTCATGGCCTGGACCAACCACTGTTCCCCGCGCTTGCCATAGAGCATGAGATAGTTAGCTACGCCCTCTGGATTTCCACTCCAAACGCTGGCGGTGTAGATAACGGGAAAGGCGGTCAGGTGTAGAGGCATGAAACCAAGCTCAATCCACTCTTTTCGGGAAATGAGCTGATCTTCTCCTGCAATTTCCTTAAATACGTCTGCCTGAGCCAGAGGGGGATGGACGCTTTCGAGTTCCTCACGGGAAATCGAGTTGCTGCGAACATCAAAGTCTTCAAATTTCCCCGGCCGCGCCTCTTTACCTGCTCCAATCTGTGGGAGTTGTTTTGCCGGGATTTTTTTCCATTCTTCCGGAGTAATGAATTTGTCCTCCTCGGCATATTTGGAAAAATTCTTCTCTTTACCGAGAGCCAGACCTTTCAGCTCATTTGCCTCAATCTTTTTGTCTGGGTTGATATCATAACTATTAAAGGGGTAGAGGATGGTCTGGATTTTTGCGATTTTTGCGAAGTCAATGAGGGCCTTTGGAGAGGAGGTGTGGCCTGTGATTTCCCCCATTTGCTCGAAGCTCAAGCGGGTGCCAAGAGTGATGACTGCGTGCATTGTTCTCTGGACCTGATTGGTCTGCCCGTTCGCCATGTACGTGAGTAAGTCTTTTCGTAAGTCCGAGTGAAGTTTGCGTCGGCCGTCGAGATAAGCCACTAATGCAGCCGCCGAACGATATTGCGGTGCCAGTTCCCTTAGGCGGTAAAGGTTCTGCTCTGGTTCTTTAAAACCAGAAAGAATATCCATGTAGCGAACGCGATTCGCAGGATTAACAAAAATGGATAGGGCACTCGGATATGTTGTAGTTGTTTGAGTGTTAGTTCCTTTAGCTTTTTCATCACCCAGCTTCAGAAGTGCACGGATAGAGTCATCACCCGAAGACCGGTATTTGCCCTCGATAAATTGCTTGAGTGCGTCAGCCTCTGGTTCTCCCTCGATTTTCTCAACGGGAGCAGTACGATTGTCATCGATAGACTCCCGATTTTTACTTGCTGCGCTGGCCAGGCCGGCTTGTTCGAGTACCTTTGGATGCAGTGCTTTATACTTAGCGGGGAACAGCCAGCCGCAGATGAGCAACGCACCGGCCAACAGCCCATGGAAAATGAGCTGCTGCAGCATGAAAGGTTTCTCTGTTTTTGGTTGCTCCATTGTAAGCCCTACAACATCCGCTTGATACTTCTGTCCCCCTGATTTGTCCGGATTTTGACGGCGAAATTAGCCATAATGTTCAAAGCCTTTAGCATCTCCCAACGAGTATCGTTAAGGGAGGAATAAAAGCCAAGCGCAGGATATAAAGGACGCAAAATAATTCCTCTGACATGGTTCGGCCACTTTAGGGTGATCTTTTTTCTTTTTTGGGAGTTTTGAGGCAAACTCTACGTCCAACTCGATATGGTTTGTGGTAAAGCGGTTTTTAACCGTGGGAACAAGGGATTCCAGTACCGCCGGATATGCCAGTATCCCCGAAAGACACAGGTGCCCGCCTAGAAGGGCATGCTTTCTGATAGGTCCGGCTTTACCCTACAAGGGGTCTTGTATAGGATCGGTCTCATGAGAATGAAGCTCCTCCTCACCATCATGGTCTGCTCCTTGCTGGCTCTTACCGTTTGGTCCCAGGACGCCCCTGTCCGTATCCAGCCCGTTCCCGGTATTGAGGTAGTGCCCGCGCAACCCCCACCGGATTTTTTTCCAGGTGAAGATTTCCCAGAACCGCCGGATATGCCGCCAGAAGCCTGGGCCGAGCCCGGTTTTGGTGGCGAAATGTTTATGCCTGCCATGCCCGGCCGTTTCCAGATCGTCTCGGCCCAGATTCAGCAGGCCGGCAAGTCTGTGCCGATCGTCCTCAAGATCGACACTCAGACCGGTGAAGTATGGCAGTTGAAAGCCACCACCGTGCAACGTTTTCATAACGGTCGCCCTGAGACCGAGACCCACATGGCCTTCGAGCCACTCGGGCAGAAACGTGAGCCGCGTCATGGTCAAGGCCGAGGGGATGCGCCGCGGCGACCAAATATCGATCGTGCTCGTCCCGATGTGGACGCTACTGTTGGCGAGTCTGTACCCGTTCCTCGCTTCCGTCCGCAGCCTGTTCCTGTGCGCCCAGTACGTCCCGCTCCCGACCGCCGCGATTTAAATGAACCGGCCCCAAGACCTCGCCGATGAAATCGTTACTTCTTGCGGGCACAATGGTTTTGGCTTTCGTTGCCCTTGCCAAGGAGCCTGCTTCCACCAAGGTCACCGGGACGGTTCTCACGCCAAAAGGAGTGAAGGATTACTTTGGGCTTACGCTTGAAGTGCGTCTTTATGAGTATCATCCCTTTGTTGCCGATAAGCCGGCAGACCTTGTTGCCAGATTGAACCTTGAGGAATATGACCACAAGACGGGGAAGGAAACCAAGACCCAGTTTAAGGTTGGTGAGGCGGGAACGATCATGCCCGGTATGTCCTACTACATCACCTGCTTCGTTATCGATGCCAAAGGCAAACGCTATCTCATGGGCGAAAAGGATGGCAAACGCGGCCTTTGCAAGGTGCTCACCGGAGGCAACCCCAACAGGGTGAACCTCATCCTGCGCGATCTGCGCAAATAGGCCTGCTTGCTTCGACCCTTGGGCGTGGCTAAAGTCTCCGCCATGCAAACACGTAGACTGGGTGATTCCGACCTCGATCTCACTCCCATCGGCTTCGGCACCTGGGCCATTGGCGGGGATGACTGGGGGATGGGTTGGGGACCTCAGGATGAGGCCGATTCAATTGCGGCGATTCTGGAAGGCTTGGAATCGGGCATTAACTGGATTGATACCGCCCACGCCTACGGCTTTGGTGTATCTGAAGAAGTGGTTGGCAAGGCGCTCAAGCAGT
>CAZHJW010000205.1:0-3704 GCA_964533265.1 uncultured Pedosphaera sp. | reverse complement strand
GCTTCCTGTTGGCCACCGGTGGTAGCGAGTTGCAGTAGGTGATTGGATAGGTCGGCAGACGGGCGGCTTTTCTGCGAGAAGATTTGCTTGAGCATCGCGGCGGCGTGCGGCGCGGCGGAGCTTTTGACTGCAATCTGAATGTCGGCATTGTCGTGATGCCGAACGGCGAGATGCACGAGCGCTTCGCTGATTAGTGGGCCCTTGCCCTCGCCGAGCGTGAAGGCAAGCTGTCGCAGCACCCGCGGATTCTTGTCGGCGAGGCATTGGCGCGCGAGGGTTTCACGGCCACCCTCGCAAAGCCGCACGGCGTGCTCGCGCACGGCAGGATGATTATCTCGCAGGGCCGCCTTGAGCGTCTCATCCTTCAACACGCCCAAACCGGCAAGCGTGTGCAGGGCATGGATGCGCGTCTGCGGGCTGATCTTGGCGCGCACCTGATTGGTGGCCATAAAGGCGAGGGGTTGATGGGTTTTGGGGTCTTTGCGCTCAAGGAGTAGTCGCTGGGCCTGATCGCGCTGCCAGCCGTTGGGGGAATCAAGCGCGTAGGCGAGTTGCGCTCCGATCAATTTATCGAGGCGTGGGAAGGGCCGCAGCTTGGCCCCCTTGGGGATTACTTTCCAGATGCGGCCTCGGTCGTGGCCGGCGCGGAGATCCACGCGGCTTTGCATGGCGGCGGGAATCCATTCGGGATGCTCGATGATGAGTCGATACATGTCGGCGATATACAGTGCGCCGTCTGGGCCGGTTTGCAGTTGTGTGGGTCGAAACCAGTTGTCGGTGCTGGCAAGGAATTCATGATCTGCTTCGTCCTTGGCGCGTTGGCCGCGAAAACTAATGCCCTCGGGAATAAGTACTTCGCGGTGAACGAGGTTATGCACCGGTTCGCTGATGAACACGCTGCGTGCAAAATCCTTACCAAACAGCCCGCCGCGATACGGCTGCGCACTGCAGGCACTGGTGACGCGACCGTATGCACCAGGCGTGTTTGGGCGTTCCATGCGCGGACTGACGGGGAAGAGGCGATTATTGGAAAACACATTCCGGCGCATACTGGGAGTGGCGAGGTGTGGGTTGCGCGCAAAATATCGTATGGGAACGTGATAGTGCCATACCCAGTTTGGGTTGTTATTGCCGAACCAGTTACCCCAATCATCGCGCCAGCGTCCAAATTGTGTTTGGCCTGCCACAGGCTCAAATTCACCGGTGACTTTAAAGCGGAAGTCGAGTCCGTTGATGTTCACGCGCTTGTCTGTGGCCTTGCTGGTGATCATGCCGCCGCTGTCGCCGTTGGCGGCGTAAATCCAGTTGTCCAGCCCGAGTGCAAAACCGTTCATGCGATGCTGCTGGTTGCCCTCGCGGAAACCAGTGAAGAGCACACGCCGGATATCGGCCTTCCCGTTGCCGGTGGTGTCCTCAGCATAAAGGATGTCCGGTGCGGCACTAATTAATACGCCATTACCCCAAGCGAGTACGCCGTTTGGAAAGTTGAGCCCATCTAAGAACACGGTGGATTTTTCATAGTGTCCATTGCCGTCAGTATCCTCCAACCAACGCACTACGCCACCGGGTTTGCCATTGATCCCTGAAGGATAATCGCCCATCTCGGCCACCCATAGCTTACCGTCGGTGCCCCAGGCGAAGGCCACCGGATCTTGTATCTGCGGCTCGCTGGCGACGAGTTGCACCTCAAAACCTTTACGCACGCGAAAACACTTTTTACTTTCCGCTGGCTCCTTCGCCTTGGGCCCGCCGAAATCCAGCAGCTGATTGAACGAACGTCGGTCAACCACGTCCGGCAAATTCGCAGTGAACTCGTTTTGCCACCAGATGTGGTTACTGTGAATCCAAGCGCCGTTGTTCGGGTTTTCGCCACCCCGGGAAATCATAGGCAACGCGTCGGGATCCTCACGCAACCCTTCGGCCACCACATAGCTCCAGCCGGGTCGCCAGCCGAGGCCGGGGTTCACACGCGTTTCCCAGAGATAAATACCCCAGCGGGTTTTATTGGAAAAGAGGATGTCTTCGAAACCGTCGGCGTTAAGGTCCACAAAAAGGATACTGGGATCGGCGAGGTGCAGGTTGGCGGGCACCACGTGGGTCTGAGGTGTCCAGCGTTCTTTTGCGGCGTCCCATTTGTGGATGCGTTTTCCGATCCACTCGGCGATGCCGTCGTTATCCACGTCGCGCAAGATGCCCGTCCGGTCGCTCGCCGGTGTGATGGAGCTCTTGAGCCATATCTTGTCGCGAAAAGACCAGACTGTGCCGGAGGGATCGTTGAAGCTGGCCGTGTTGCTTTTATCGAGAATACCTGCGGCCAAACCTTGCGGGTCGAAGGGTAGTGGGGCTTCAATCCACGCGCCGCCCTCGGCGTCCCAGATGCGCGCAAGTTTCTTGGCGGGAATCAGGACATCCATGAAGCCGTCGTTGTTGGCGTCCAGTATGCGCACACCTGCATCGCGGCCCTTGGCGTTACGTAGCGAGCCACCCTGCAATAAATGTTTTTCCAGTCGATCGGCGCATTCGCGGAAGTTTAGAAACTTTACCTTTTTGCCGTAAGTCTTCTCTGCGTAATCGACCAGATCCACCAACTGCGCACTGCTGCTCCAGCCGTGCGGATGGAAGACGAGATTCATTACACCCTGCTTTTGTACCGTTACATCCAATGCACGTTTCCAGTCTTCGAGCATCTGCGGGCTTTGATTGCCGAGAAGGTTTTGCGCCTCCCAATCGCTGGGCACGGTGCAGGGGAATTCCCAGCATAGGCGGTTGATCACGTAAGGGTATGGATAATCCTCAATGGTACCCACGTATGAACCCATTGTGCGCATGCCCGGTCGGGCGGCTTTCCTGGGTAGATATTTGAAGAACCGTTCTTTGCCATCTTTATCGAGTACCCATTCGCGCGGTAGCGACTTGTCCTTGGAAGTGGTGATATTAAAGACTGAGGAGTCTATTAGCAGGTACCGGCCGTCGTTGCTTGTTTTGTTAAAAATTTCGGCGAAGAACCGCGGGCTGAGACTATTCATTGAGTCACAACATGGCATGCGGTAGGCCACAGGTTTGTTTCCCTTAATTTGGCTGAGTAAATCAACACCACCTTGAACAACATTAAACGCTTGTTGAAAATTTCCCTTATGCAAAAGCGGGCAGGGATGAGTAAGTGTGTGTACCTCAATGGAAAGTCCTTCCTTAAGCCATGTTTGAACCTGTTGGTCTTCTGGCTGGATACGATTAGTAAGAATGCTGATCGGGGCGCGTCCATCGATCTTCTTTAATCGTTCCAGGATCGGTCTTAAAAATTTCTCATACCTTGGGGCATCACGCATGTCATCAATTCCCAGAGTGACAACAGCTTCCACACCTTTTTCTCCAACCCATTGCGGAGTAATCAACTTGGGGAAATCCTTGTGAGGGTAAAACGGGCTGGGATCATTCAGGTGTAGCAGCCGGTTTGCAGGACTCTTTGGAACATGCGTTTGGGCCAGTGAAGAGCCGGCTATGGCAATTAGTAAGCCGAGCAGTCGAAGGGGCATGCCCTAGGCTAGGAGGATTGAGCGGGAACGCCAGTGAAAAAGAAGCGATTGCCAAGGGGGCAGGGGGCGGTTAGGCAGCGGCATGGATTCCATCAGCGAACTTACCGTCCGTATCAATGAATTTCGTGATGCGAGGGATTGGAAGCAGTTTCATAACCCCAAGGACATGGC
>CAZHJW010000204.1:0-3750 GCA_964533265.1 uncultured Pedosphaera sp. | reverse complement strand
CGAATTGAGTCACCATTGCCCTGGCCATTTTGGTGGCCTGTTGAATATCTCCTGCCGCACCTGAGGAAATATCACCAGAATATACTTCCTCAGCGATCCTCCCACCCATGGTCATGCAGATAGTATCTAGCAGTTGGAGTTTATGGTGATTGAGTACATCCTCTTTTGGTAGACTCATGGTTGAGCCGAGCGATTGTCCACGAGGGATGATCGTTACTTTATGCAGTGGATGGCAATGATTTAAGAGTACATTCAATATTGCGTGTCCTGCCTCATGCCACGCGGTTCGCGTTTTGTCCTCTTCGGTCATTGCTAGGCTGCGTCTCTCTCGGCCCCACCGTACTTTGTCGCGGGATTCCTCCAGTTCAGGCATTTGAATGCGTTTTTTATTCCTTCTGGCTGCCAAAAGTGCGGCTTCATTTAATAAGTTGGCCAGCTCAGCCCCAGAGTAGCCGGGTGTACCTCTGGCGATCACGGATAAATCCACATTCTTTGCCAGTTTAACTTTTTTTGCGTGAACCTTCAGTATTGATTCACGCCCTTGTACATCCGGAAGAGGCACGGTTATCTGTCGGTCAAAACGCCCCGGCCTTAATAAAGCCGGATCCAGAACATCAGGTCGGTTAGTGGCCGCGATAATAATTATACCATCTTGGGAATCAAATCCGTCCATCTCAACAAGCAAGGCATTGAGTGTTTGCTCTCGTTCGTCATTGCCTCCGCCTAGACCATGCCCACGATGGCGACCTACTGCATCTATCTCATCAATGAAGACAAGACACGGCGTGCTTTTTCGGGCCTGTTCAAACATATCCCTAACACGACTGGCGCCAACACCCACAAACATTTCCACAAAATCTGACCCGCTGATGCTGAAGAATCCTGCATCTGCTTCACCGGCGATTGCCTTGGCTAGAAGCGTCTTGCCTGTTCCCGGGGCGCCAACCATTAGAATTCCTTTAGGTATGCGTCCTCCCAGCTTTTGGAATTTCTTTGGATCTTTAAGAAAATCAACTAGTTCAAAAACTTCATCTTTTGCCTCTTCTACTCCGGCTACATCCTTGAAAGTAGTTTTGTTTTTATCTTTGTTTGTCATCCGCGCCTTGCTCTTGCCAAAACTCATGGCGCCCTTCCCTGCCATTTTTATTTGTCGAATAAAAAAGAAGTAAATGAAAAACACAATTAGTAGAAAAGGCAGGATTGTAAGCAGAAAACTGTAAAGTAATGTGCTTTCCTGTTCTTGTTCTATTTTCGGGTGGCCTATGATCAAAGCTTCGTGATCTTCGGGAATGGTTGATCGGAGGCGAAAGGCTTTTTCCTTAATTTTCCCGTTTTCCTTTACAAACACCAGACCGGTATCAGTCTCTCTGGTTTCTCTGGATTTTCCTGTAATTTCTTTTAGTTCTGAGGCTTGTGAAAATTTTATCTTTGTTTCAATGATAATATCTTTGCCATCGACGTTGTTGGTGACCATGCCAATAAATTCCTCATATGAAATATCCGTCGCGTTTTCGGTTTTCTTACGGCCTGCCATTAGGAGCATAAAAATAGCCCCGAAAATAATCAGGTAGATGATCCATGGGCGCATGGAGCTTTCCTTTTGATTGTCGTCATTATCCATTGGATCAATAAGGGGACAATCCTAGCACAAATCCCAAATTCGGCCAATATATTACATAATTGACCATTTCCAGGATAAAAATATTTTGGTGCTGGAAGTTATTTTGGCCAATTCCCCAATTCGTAAGCCTTGAACCCAAAAAGGTATTCCTAAATCATTACATGCAAGGACACGAGAGCGTTTATCAGTCGCTCCAATTTTGGCGTTTGTCATAATATCCTGTAATTTTGAGGATGATTGATTACCAATTTGCTGAAAACGATCGCCGGGGCGCCAATGCCTTAACTGGATATTATCACCGACGCGGTCTGCATCAAAGAGCTCGCCATCGGCGTTTTCAGGTTTAGAAGATGTAATTCGACAGTGAATTAATATTTTACTAAACTCATGCTTCGCCCATTGTGGACCAATCTGGATCACTTTCTGTTTTTTACAGAAAGCTAGTGGTTCAATGGGCTGGAGGTGGACAATTCCATTATGATCACACCGAATTCGGTCGATTGGGTTAAGTGAGAACAACTGGTCGGGAGAATTACGCAGGCTTTCGATCTGGAAGAATTGAGGCTCTATGCCAAGTTCAATAAGTTGATGCCATATTGCCCATCGTTGCACTGCTACATGTAGACTTGCGAAATTGGTTTCCTTTTGATTGTTAAGCCATTCACGGGCTGATTGTTTTGCATAATCAGAATCAGTTGCAACAAGATCTTGGGACTGAAGGATAGAGTGTTGAATCTCAGGATGGAAATTGCGCTTTAGATAAGGGATAAGTTTTCCACGAATTTTGTTCCGAAGATGTTTTGGGTCTGAATTAGTGGAATCTTCCCGGAAAGAAATGGAGTAATTATTAGCGTACTTTAGCAGATCGGATTTTGAAAAAGATATCAGAGGGCGTGCGATTTGAATTGTTGATTTTTCTTCATAATCAGTAAGAGCTTGCATGCCTCCCAAGCCTTCTCCACCTGCTCCACGCATCATACGCCAGAGAAAAGTTTCGGCTTGGTCGTCGGCGTGGTGAGCAATGGCAATATATTTGCATCTGTGTTTTTTTGCAGCTGTGGTCAAAAATTTATAACGCTCCTCCCGGGCAGCCATCTCGATCCCATGTTTCTTGATTGGTGCAGCGTCTTTTCTCCAATTGCCTATGCAAATATTGAGTTCGTTTTGGTTTACATATTCTGTGACGACGCATTGGTCGGCCATCGCTGCTGCCCCTCGTAGCCGGTGGTTGAAATGAGCGACTGCAATTCTCCAGTTATATTTCTTCGAAAGAAAATTAATAGAATGAAGCAACACCATTGAATCTAGGCCGCCTGAAACAGCAACTAAAATCGCACTGTCTCTCGGGAAAAGAACGGCCGCCTTAGATTCGATATTTTTGATCACACTGGCCATTAGGCAAGCATTGGCTGAATCACTTTGCCGGCAACGTCTGTGAGACGGAAGTCTCGGCCCTGAAACCGAAAAGTAAGTTTTTCATGATCTATTCCCAGTAGATGTAGAATGGTGGCGTGCAGGTCGTGAACGTGATACTCGTGGTCAATTGATCCAAATCCAAACTCATCTGTTTCGCCTACAATGTTTCCCGGTCTAATCCCTCCACCTGCAAACCACATGCTAAATGCATCAATATGGTGATTCCTTCCAGGTGTCGCACGATTTTCACTCATTGGAGTCCGGCCAAATTCGCCTCCCCATATCACTAGAGTGTCGTCGAGTAAGCCTCTTGATTTCAAATCTCGAATAAGAGCTGCAGCAGGTTGATCCACCTCTTTGGTTACCTGAGTAAGATGTTTGGTTAGTGTTTCAGTGGGGCCACCGTGATGGTCCCAATTGGTGTGGTATAACTGCACGAAACGAGTCCCGCGTTCAACGAGCCGTCGGGCTAGAAGACAGTTCCTGGCAAAGCTAGGTTGGTCGGTTTTGGCACCGTATAATTTCAATGTCGCCTCTGACTCCTTCGATAAATCTATTAATTCTGGCGCATTCGATTGCATCTGGTAGGACATTTCGTAGCTTGCTATTCGTGTTCTAATTTCGTTATCACCAGTTTCGACTAATCGTTTAAGATTTAATTCGCGCAATGTATCCAGAGAATCTCGCTGATTTGAGGCTCTAATGCCTTGAGG
>CAZHJW010000203.1:0-3756 GCA_964533265.1 uncultured Pedosphaera sp. | reverse complement strand
CCGGCTCGAATTCCTCCGCCAAGAGCGTAGTATGGAAATGAAATCCAAGGTGATTAGGCATGGAAATCTGACGATGCCTTTTGAGTACTTTGTGTACGGCAACAAACCTAAAGGCGGTCGAAGCTTGTTTATTTCTATGCATGGCGGAGGTAACGCCCCCAAACGTGTCAACGACAGCCAATGGGAAAATCAAAAACGACTTTATCGCCCCAAGGAAGGAGTTTATGTCGCTCCGCGAGCCCCGACCAATACATGGAACCTATGGCATCAGGGCCACATCGACCCGATGTTTGCGCGACTCATTGAAAACATGGTAGCCTTGAAGGAAGTAAATCCCAACCGAGTATATCTGATGGGATATTCTGCAGGTGGAGATGGGGTTTATCAACTGGCACCACGGATGGCCGATTATTTAGCGGCAGCCGCCATGATGGCAGGGCATCCGAACGAGACTTCTCCGCTGGGACTTCGCAATTTACCGTTCGCAATTCACGTAGGAGAAAGTGATGGAGGCTTTAATCGGAACAAGGTTGCACTTCAGTGGAAGGATAAGTTGGCCGCGCTAAAAGAATCTGATCCTCAAGGTTATGCCCACTATGTAAGAATTCATGCTGGTAGAGGCCACTGGATGAATCGCGAGGATGCGGTGGCCGTGGAATGGATGGGCAGTCACACCCGCAATCCATACCCACGAAAGATTGTTTGGAAACAGGATGATGTTTTACATGATCACTTTTATTGGATTTCGCTTCATAAAGGTCAGGCAACGGCCCGGGAGGAAATTAGGGCAAAGATCATGGGGCAGGAAATACACTTGGAGGGTCCTGCCGGCAAGAAGCTGGAACTAAATTTAAATGACAATTTGATCGATTTAGAAAAGGTTGTAGTTGTTTCCTCTAAAGAAAAAGTACTATTTAAAGGTAAGGTATCTCGCACAATTGGGCAGTTGGTCAAATCTTTGGATTTACGCCGCGATCGGGATTATATCTTTCCGGTGAAAATAATAGTTAAACTCCCATGAGATTTACTTTTTTAGTTTTACTCCTAGGAGCTGATGCTTCTCTGGGTTATGGGGCGCCAGATATTGGTTCGGTGAAGCCTGATCTGACTATTCCTCTTCTGACTAAGGGGAAGCCGGCTGCAGGTAAGCGTGTTAAACAGACGCATCCAGGCTGGGAATACACACAGGTTTACCATGTAATTTATTTGCCGAAGGACTGGAATCCGGGAAAGCGGTATCCAGTGATTGTGGAGTATGCGGGCAATGGACCCTTTAAAGGCAAGTTTGGTGATATCAGCACAGGTCGACCAGAGGGCAGCAAAATGGGCTACGGTATTTCCGCTGGGGAGGGTTTTATCTGGGTTTGCATCCCTTACTTGAACAACGCTGGAAATAAAAATGTAACTCAATGGTGGGGGAGCCGCCCTAAATATGATCCCAAGCCTACTTTAGATTATTGTAAGAAAGTGATTCCTTGGGTTTGTGCAAACTATGGCGGTGAGCTCAAAAGCGTGGTTCTTTGTGGCTTTTCGCGCGGGGCGATTGCCTGTAATTTTTTGGGACTTTATGATGATGATATTGCAGCGCTGTGGAGAGCTTTCATTCCCTACAGCCACTATGATGGGGTCAAACGGTGGCCTTATCCGGGGTCTGACAAGGAATCTGCATTGAGCCGTTTGCAACGACTAAAAGGGAGGCCTCAATTCATCTGTCATGAAGGTAAGGGGGTGAGTGAAACTCAAAAATTCCTGAATAATACCGGAATTGAAGGGGAATTCATTTTTCAAGCAACGGGTTTTCGAAACCATAACGATGGGTGGCTGTTAAGACCCAGTCCGGCACGGACATTGATGCGCGAATGGCTCGCTAAATCCTTGAATAATTAAATTTCATGTAGCTTTTAATCCGCTTGCGGCGTATTAAAAGAACATGAAATCCACACTTCATTTCCCCCTCCGCGTTGCATTGACCCTTTTAGCAGCTGCCGGATTTTCCACAATTGCAATGGGTGAGGAGGGTTGGTTGGTCGATTTCGACAAGGCCAAGGCTCAGTCAGCAAAGGAAGGCAAACCCATCCTGATGGAGTTTACAGGCTCAGACTGGTGTCCTCCCTGTAAGGCACTCCATAAAAATGTACTGACTTCAGATATTTTCCAGCAGCAGATGCCCGCAAAATTTATTTTACTCAAACTTGATAACCGCCGGGACAAATCCGGACAAACACCGGAGGAAATCGCTCAATACAAAAAATTGAGTGCAGAATATAAAGTCAGAGGGGTGCCGACCATTGTTATCGCCGACGCCAAGGGCAAGGAGCAGCATAGGCAGGTAGGTTACAGAAGCACTGTTACTGCTGAGCAATGGGTGGCAAAGCTTATGGCGGAGGTGAAATCAGATGCTCCCGTTGCCGTGACCGGTGGTTCAGGCAAAATCTCTTTGGTTGGAACCTGGAAAACGAAACAGAAAGGACCCCAGGGTGAATATGAAATAACCTGGACCTTCGGGAAAGGGGGCAAGGGAAGCATGATGGCGGTTTTTTACAATATGAACTTTACCTGGGAGACAAGCGCGGGAAATAAACTGGTGATGGTAATGGAGGGCCCAGGCGGGCGTGGGCCGAAACAAAAGAGGACCACGACCTATAGTGTGTCTGGTGACACGCTTACATTGACACCTGAAGGTGGTGCTGAGGAAAAGATCGTTCTCAAACGAGGAACTACCGCAAAAGCCTCGGCAAAACATCCTGCTCATATCGCTCATACCTGGAAGTCAGAGCCTTTTATGTCCAAGGGCCTGAGGCAATCCATCACTTTTGGCCGGACAGGGGAGCTCACCATCACTCCGGATAAAGGTAAGACCATCAAGGGCAAATGGGAGGTTGAAGGTAATAAGATGACTCTAGTTTACCCCGATCCTGTCTCAGGAAAAAAACAAACGTTGAAGTATGGAATCACTCTCGGGGGAGGGGAGGAGCAGGATGACACAGGTAAGATAAAGAAAACGGTGGACATGTATTTGAAACGGGAAGGAGAAACAAGGACCTCAGTTGTTTATATTCGCCCGGTTGATTCTGCAGTAGCAAGTGCCAAGCCTGTGCCGACTCCCAAACCTGCCAAGCCAGCCAAAGAGGACAAGGTATACAAAATATTGCCCGGGATTGATCTCACCAAATATACCGCCAAACAACGGGAAACAATTTTAGCGCGGGCCAACAAGGAAAGGTGCCCGTGTGGGTGTAAGCTGACCGTTGCCGGGTGTCGTAATGATGATAGTTCCTGTCGCACCGGAAAAAAACTGGCCGCCAAGATTGTCGAGGAGGTAACGGGTCAAGCCCCCGTAGAGCCCAAGGACAAGGACATTGGCAAGCCTTTGGATATCCAGTTCACCGCTACTGATGGCACCAAGGTGGACTTGACCAAGATGAAAGGCAAAGTGGTATTGATTGATTTCTGGGCAACCTGGTGCGGGCCCTGCATCAGGGAGATTCCCAATATCAAGAAAACCTATGCCAAGCTGCATCCCAAGGGTTTTGAAATTGTGGGCATCTCATTGGATTCGGATAAGGACAAGCTGCTCAATTTCATTAAGGAAAAGGAAATGCCATGGCCACAATATTTTGATGGTCTGCAGTGGAAGAACAAGATCTCTACCAAGTATGGCATTCGCAGCATCCCGGCCATGTGGTTGATTGATAAGAAAGGCAATCTGGTCGACAAAAACGCCCGGAGCGGATTGGAAGGCAAAGTGGAAAAATT
>CAZHJW010000202.1:0-3776 GCA_964533265.1 uncultured Pedosphaera sp. | reverse complement strand
GAAGTGCTGATATTGGTATGACTATGAACATCAACCGAGTGACTGAAGAGAGTATACCCCGGAGGAGCATAGGATTTGGCGCTAATCTTCTGTTTGCCGTGTTGGCTCATAGTTGTGAGCACAGAGTCCAGATTATGTGCTCCAGTGATATTGTTGCCCAAAAACAAAACATGTAGTGTGCTGGGAAACATCACCCGATTGGTGGTAAAAGTAATGGAATTGGTAGGGACCCAGGGAAAGACGGGAACAAGCGGACTGGAACGACCTGCCAAACGCAACGGGAGCCCGCGATTGTAACCGTTCCAACTTCGGCGACCCGATGAGAAAAACGAACTCAAACTACGGGTGAAGGGCAGCGGCTGCCCGCGGTTCACTCCATTCCAACGCAGGTTAAATCGGTGTGTTCCGATTGCCTGAGAAGCCAATACTTGCGGCGCATCTGAAAACGCCAAAAAAACCAACAGTATGACTATAATTCTCTTCATCGGGCCACTTACTACCCTGCCAATATAACCCGTAATCCATCTCAGTCAATTCATTCCTAAAACACAAAAACAGCGTTGCAATTACTTCCCGATATTCGCTATATCTCGAGACACGGATCGTAGCGCAGCCTGGTAGCGCGCCTCGTTCGGGACGAGGAGGTCGTGTGTTCGAGTCACACCGGTCCGACCATTCATTTCTCTATCCACCAATCCTCGTTATCGTATAATTTTTTAAGTAATTTCGCATCAGCTTCCGGAAACGAGTAATCCCTCAACTGACCAGGGCTAATCCAAGCAATTGACTGCCCCTCCTTCCCTTCGGGCTCGCCAACCGCCAGCTCACAGAGGAAGAAAGAAAGTTTTACAGTTTTTCCGGGGTAGTCATGTTCCAACGTCTCAACACAGGCACGGACATTCACTGCCACTCCCAATTCCTCGAAGATTTCCCGTTGAAGACATTCAGGAAGCGTTTCGCCATGCTCACATTTGCCTCCTGGAAACTCCCAAAGGCCGGCCAGATGACTACCCTTTGGGCGTTGAGTGATCAGGAGTTTACCGTTCCGAAAAACCAATCCGGCAGCAACAGAAATGGGGTGATCCATTGACCCCTACACGCCTTCGTCATCTCGAAAGAGGAATTGACCCAAAATCACGCCGGCCAGAGCACCCCCCAGCATCGGCCCTACCCAGTAGATCAATTGAAAATCCCACTGCCCAGAAACGACCGCAGGGCCGAATGCTCGGACCGGATTCATTACTGCACCTGTCAGAATACCTCCACACAATAGGCCTACGGCCACTGCACTCCCAACGAAGAAACCCGCCATTTGTCGATTCTCATTGCGTAATCCAGCAAAAACCGCCAACCCCCAAAAAAAAGTCAACATGACCTCGATGACAATCGCCTTGACCACACTTACCCGCTGGGAATTTGGTACTTCACGAGGAGCTACCTGCCCGACAGGTTCGGGTATTTCCATCCGTAGCGGAACGAACGGGGTAGCCGCCTCGATGGGAGTCTTCATAGTGGCGGTTTGCTGACCAGTAGTTTCATCAATGGGCCCCCGCTGAATCCAGTTAATCTTTTCGTTGGTTCCCAAAAAACTTGATAGGATAAAGCAGGCCAACACAGCCGCCACCACTTGGGCTGGCAAAATCATCATGGCTCTGGCAAGGGGAAGGCGTCCTCCCAATAACAAACCAAGCGTAATCGCCGGGTTAAACTGTCCACTCCCCAAACGCGAAAAAGCTGACACCAAAACCGCAACAGTCAAACCACACGCCAAGCCCATGGCCACAAAATCCGGATACCACCAGTACGTCGTGCAGACAGCGACTGAAACAAATGCAAAAGTCCCGATGAACTCGGCTACCACCTGCTGCACCGGAGTGTAGTCTTCACCCTTCTCCTCTTGAGACCACTGGGTACGTGTTTCCCAGCCGGATTGGCCTGTTTGTTGTGGTAATTCGGTTGTTGCCCTATATTCCACGGGCGTATTGCCTGTAACTTCAGCCATGTAAATCCTCCTTGCAGCACTGTACAACAGCACTGGTGGATAACTATCGAATAACGAAGATTACCGCAAGGGAGGGTTATTCACTGAATCCGGGATGCAACGACCTACTTATCCTTTTTCGTATCTTTGATTGGACCCTTGTCCGGAACTACCTCTTTCTTGGCCTGAACCAGTAAGGGGGCCAACATCCGTTCGGCTTCACTCCCCCAGAACCCAGGAATACGACCGGCTTGACTCTCTTGAGATGCGGCTAAGAGTAATTCTTTTGCCTTACCGGTGTCTGGATTGGATTGAGCAAGTATCAACTTGGCCAGTGCAACGCGCGCCTGCAGCGCCTCAGGCGCAGTTCCAAACCGGTTGATCACAAGCTCATAACTGACCTTAGCCTCTTTGGAAGACCCAGAGGCTTCTTGTGAAGCAGCCAATCCGAATTGTGCCGCTGCAGCCAGCGGTCCGGCTGCCGAGGAACCAAGATAATCTCTAAATAAATTACCCGCTTCAGTGTATTTACGTTGAGCATAGAGCTCACTGGCTAAAAGAAATTTTGCGTTTTTTGCCGCCTTTGTTCCGGGATGATTTTCCCCCACCTCATTCAGAAGCACAGCAACTGATTGATTGGTTTTTATGCCATCTACCTGAAACTCAGGTGAAATCGCTCCCAACAAATCCTCCGCAGCCGTCTCCTCTTTCTCAACAGCATCCACCTTTTTCTTATAAGTATAGGCTCCTACGAGGAAAGCAAAAGAAACAACCAAAACCACGTGGAGCCAATTGGCCAACAACCATTCCACGAATAGCGTTAGTTTGTCCTCTTCTATTTGATTAACTGATGGTTCCACGGGCGGCGAATCATGGAAATCTTGCAGAAAAACGCAAGCCGCAAATGGTTTGCACTGGACTCAGATTAACCCAATCTCTAGAAAGAAACCCGTGGACGGACAATTGATCCAATATCTCCCCGTACTCATTCTGCTTGGCGTCGCCATTGCTTTTGCCGCTGGAAGTCTGATCTTTTCGAAGATCATTGGCAAACGTGCCAATACGAATGAAATCAAGGATACCCCTTACGAATGCGGCATGTTGCCCGAAGGGGCTGGGGCTCCGCGCATGTCGGTCAAATTCTATCTGGTGGCCATGCTCTTTATCCTGTTCGATATAGAGGTCGTCTTTCTCTACCCGTGGGCAGTCGTTTACAAAGACATGCTAATGGATAAGTTGCACCCGGAATACAGAAATCTTATTTTTGGTTCCATGATTTCGTTTCTCGGTATTCTTTTTGTTGGCTATATATATGCCATCAAAAAGAAGGCCTTCGATTGGAAAAATTAGGATTTAATGGAAGAATTGCCGCCCATTAAGTTTGGGACCTCCGGTTGGCGCGGCCTGATTGCCAAGGATTTCACCTTCGCCCGGGTCCGCCTCACCGCTCAAGCCATCGCTGATTTCCTTAAAGCTGAGCGTCGTAAGAAAGCCTCTCCCCTCACCAAGCTTAAGCCAAACATCATTATTGGCCATGATGCACGGTTCCTGGGACGTGATTTTTCTTTGGCAGTCGCCGAGGTTCTGGAATCCAACGGCTTCACGACTCTGATCTGCGACCGTGATACCCCTACTCCGGTGATCAGCCACACTGTTCGCGTGCGCAAAGCCTTGGGCGGGATCAATATGACTGCCAGCCATAACCCGGCAGAATACCAGGGCCTAAAATATTCACTACACAATGGCGCACCCGCTTCGCGTGAAGTCACCGATAAAATCGAGGCAAACATTGCCA
>CAZHJW010000201.1:0-3793 GCA_964533265.1 uncultured Pedosphaera sp. | reverse complement strand
TCCTCAATCGGAGAACCACCGGTAATCACGTCCACCAGATTCTTGGGTAGACCATCGGTCACGCGTAATTGGCCGATGTCAAAAAGCGTGTGCATAATAGTGCTCATCAGATGTTTTGGATCGTAAGGGCGCGTGGCTGGCTCGGCCGCCTGACGATCACTCTGGCCAATTATCTGTCCCATCTTGAGCCCCCCTCCCGAAACAAGCAGAGAAGTTAAATTCCCGTAATGCTCTCTACCTCCATTTTTGTTTATACGCGGGGACCTACCCATTTCTCCTGTCACCACCAATAATATTTTTTCACTCAAACCCCTTTGATGGACATCTTCAATAAAAGCGCTCACAGCATGATCCACCTGATTGCCCATCGGATAGATGCCGGTCATGTATTTTGGGCTGTTGTTATTCGCGTGATAATCCCACCCGCAATCACTCACAGTTACAAAACCACACCCTGCTTCACACATACGACGGGCCATGAGCATTTGCAGACCCAACATGTTGCTGGCACGTTTCATATCATGCCAACGCTGCAACTTCTTCTGATCAAACAAGGGGCGCGTGTCGTAGCGCGCGATGGTTTTCGGATCTTCCTTGGCCCAATCAAAGGCATCAGCCGCGCCACGTGAAATGGTGTCAAAAGCCTGTTGCTGATATTTATCCGCGCTCTCCAGCTCTTTATTGGCATCAATATCGCGGCGCAGACCATCCAAACGGTTAAGCAATCCACGACGATCGGTTAAACGGTCCGGATCAATCTGCAAACGCATATCCGCATTCACATCTCCGCCACCAGCAGGATTAAAAGCGGCATAACTCGCACCCAAATCTCCGGCCTGAGTAAGCGTGCCTAACGCGTTAGTTTCAAAATTGCTACCGAGCTTCAGTTTTGGATCTATTGCCTCAGGTAAAATTAAAGTATTACGAGGCATTCCCGTGTCCGGATGATTCACTCCGGCGACTTTCGCATAAAGGGCACTCATCGAAGCCTTAAGCGGGTTACCCGCAACAGTTACCGGATGATAAGTATGGCCACTGTTCTTTGAGCCGTATGAACGAACGACAGAAAACTTATCAGTCATCTTCGCTAACTTCGGAAAAGTGCCGCCGAAAGTGATACCCGGAATATTCGTTTTAACCTCACCGGTAATGGAACGAATCTCCACTGGCGCGGTCATTTTCGGATCAAATAATTCAATGTGAGGCGGTCCTCCAGAGAGAAACAGGAGAACTATACACTTGTCCTTAAGGTGTAATCCAGCTTGGGCTGCGAGCGCTTTATTGGCTAATAAATCCGGTAACGTCAGGCTCCCTAATACGCCCGCTTGAAGAAAATCACGGCGACTCAAACCCTCGCAGGTTTGGTTCGGTACAATGTCTGATAAAGCAAACATACTCCTCTAAAACAGTGATTTATTAGCCCTCCTACATCAACTGGCGGATGGGTGAGGCCCCATTAATCACATCATTGACTTCATTGGGAATACCCGCCATGGCGCGCACTGCTCCAGTGTCCAGCAGTGTATCCATAAGAGTCGCATAAAGGTTCGGGATAGTCACACGATCACTCGCAGGCTCGCCGCCGTCCTTGGTGGAGCTACCCACTACCTGGCCCATCTTTAGACCACCCCCATAAAGCAATAAAGGCGCACTCCCACCCCAGTGATCGCGTCCGGCCTTCTTGTTGAGTTTTGGATTGCGACCCATTTCACCACAGCACACGAGCAAAATCTTGTCGCGCAATCCGCGCGCCTCCACGTCCTCGATAAATGCACTCACCGCATGATCAAAGGGGCGGCCTACATAACCCATGCCTTCAGTCATGGTGGCATTGTTCGCATCTGCGTGCATGTCCCATACGAAATCAGTTGTCACGGTGATAAAGCCCGCACCTCGCTCAGCCAAACGTCGCGCCATGAGCATGAGCTTGCCCAGATTATTGACATGATTCTGGTAACGCGGACGGTTATTCCACCTTTTACTAATTTTCTCCACGTCCATTAAGGTTGAGGTATCGTATCGTGCCAACACCTTTTGGTTTTCCTTGGAAATATCAAAGGCATCGCTAATCCCACCGGTTAAAGTCTCGAACGCCTGGGATTGAAATTTATCAAGGCCACTGGTTACGTTGCCTGACTCCACTTCACGTCGGAATTGATCCAGCCTTCCCAATAGTGAGCGTCGGTCGCCCAATCTTGAGGAATCCACAGTCAACTTCATGTCTGCGCGAAAATCACCTTTACCGCTGGGCTGAAACGGTGCATAGGCCGGTCCCAAAGGTCCGGTCACATCAAATTTTCCAAGTTTCATGATGGGATCGGTCGCCTTGGGGTCGACTGCCTGCGGATGGAGCCAGATATTACGGGGCATCCCGGTCACTGGATGGCTGCCACCAGCCACGCGCGCATAGTGACTTCCAATCTGTGCATTCTTAGAAAACTTGCTGACGATCGGCTTGGAATCATGTGCCCCACTCTCGGTGGTAAAGGAACGCACAATCGAGAATTTGTCGTTCAACTTCGCGAGCTTTTCGAAGGTAGAACCAAAGGTGATTCCCGGCAGGCGCGTGGGAATCTCGCCAGTCATGCTCCGGATACCCGAAGGAGCTCCCATCTTGGGATCAAAGGTCTCGGTTTGGGAAGGCCCTCCATGCATGAAGAGGAACACCACGGTCTTGTCCTTGGCCACACCTCCCAATTGCTTCACTGCATCTTGAGCCCGCAAAAAATGAGGTAATGTCAATCCCCCCAAGGCCAAGCTTCCCACGGAGAGAAAACTGCGTCTACTGGGTGAATTATCGGTCAAATGCAGCATAGCCAATATCGTTTATGACAATACAATAGACGCGGCAAACAGGCCAGTATTTAAGGAATCTTCAGGGCTTTTCCATCCAAATATCCAGCCGCCTTTCGTGTGGCCAATCATTGGACCAGTAACCACGGTTAATTTGGTTGGCCCAATTGATCGCCTGAGCGGTTTTTTCAAGCTCTTCCCTGTTCATTTGACTAATCGGCTTATTGGGGAGTTTAACCGATTGTGGGTAGGGACGATAGCCATGGGAACCGAAGCGTGAATAACCATGGAACGTTGAACTCGGCTGCCAATAGGTTGAAGAATTGGAATGATGGATGCTCTCACAGCCGGTCAACGTTACCAGTACGAAAAGCAGACATGGAACCCAGGCTTTCACCAACGACACTGTAGCCTAATCAGTCGAAATTGGCAATTCCTCGGCTGCTTTTTTGTCCTGCGCGTGTTTATCCAGGGCATCAAACGGCAACAAGGCGGTATCCAAACCCAGTGTAGCGGCAAAATCCACCGGCCAATAGCAGATCAGACATAATGCTTGAAACACCTCATCATCCATAAGAGCCGGCGAGGAATATAACATTGCTTCACCCGCTTCATTCCAAAAGCAGCCGGTTTGATCTTCAGTGGTGGACTCTTCCCGGTGTCGGGTCACCAGCGCTCCCTCATCACCATACATGCTGTGTCGCGAATCCTTGAGGTACCGGATGCCAGGAAAAGGTTTTTGTGCCCCCTTCGCCCGCGCCTCAATGGAAGTACAACCGGTACCGCCCCAAATAAAGACCGCAACTAACAGCAAAATAGGGACTTGGATTTTTATACATTTCCTCTTTTTCGTGTTTCGGGTTGGAGTAAAAGTTCTTGGTGCGCCAAAATTAAGCCATAAGCAGAGGCGACTGAAAAGCAAACTAAACCAGCCAATCACCACCAGATTAACTGGCGGCATGGATCCACAGCCTCCGCCTCCACCTCCACCAGTATCCTG
>CAZHJW010000200.1:0-3821 GCA_964533265.1 uncultured Pedosphaera sp. | reverse complement strand
TTACCTCAACCAAAAAAGGATCGATCACTTCCTTTCAGGCGGTGTACGTGCCAGCGGATGACTTGACTGACCCTGCGCCAGCCACGACTTTCGCACACTTGGATGCGACAATTGTTTTGGAACGTTCCATTGCTGAACTGGGAATTTACCCGGCTGTGGATCCTTTGGCCTCCACCTCTCTCGCGTTGACCGAGGAGATCGTGGGTAAAGAACACTATCGCGTGGCGCGTGGAGTACAGGCGGTGTTGCAACGTTATAAGGAGTTGCAGGACATTATCGCCATTCTTGGAATGGATGAACTTTCGCCTGAGGATAAGCAGACTGTGTTTAGGGCCCGTAAGATTCAGCGTTTCCTTTCACAACCTTTTTCCGTGGCAGAAGTCTTTACTGGTACGCCAGGTAAACAAGTGGATGTGGCCGACACAGTAAGGGGCTTTGCTGAGATTCTTGATGGCCAGCATGACGAAGTGCCCGAAACCAGCTTTTACATGAAGGGTGGAATCGACGAAATCCAAAGCTAGTCCAATGGCAGATACCCTCAAGCTAGAGATTGTCACCCCTTCAGCGGTTATCTATTCAGAAGACGTGGATATGGTGACCTTGCCCGCTTCTGAGGGTGAAGCCGGGATATATCCCAATCACGTTCCGTTGATGACCAAGGTGCATGCCGGGGAACTCATAGCGAAGAAAGATGGAAGTGAAGAGATTCTTGCCGTGGGTGAGGGTTTTGCGGAAATCACCGGGGATCATGTTGCTATCCTTACAGATAACGCTATTGGCAGCGATGATATCGACGAGGCCGTTGCTAAGGAAGCCAAGGCGAGGGCCCAAAACCGCCTTAATGAAGGCGGCGAAATATCTGAAGCCGAGGCAAAAGCTCTCACTCAGGCCATCCTCTATTCAGAAGCTCAACTGAAGGCCAAGCGATACCGGCGTTAGTTATTGTTCTACAGGTTCGGTTGCAAGAAGGGGGAAGAGAATAATTTCGCATGCGTTATAAGTGTTGAGAGGAAACTCAAACACTACAGGTTCCTGTTCCAGAGGATCTGTTGCATAGGCATAGAAGTTTAGTGATTGTGATTGTTTGCCAAACTGAACCTTGCGAATAAGAGTTTTGCCTTCACGCTTTAGCTCTAGAGTGATTGATTTTTTGCGATGCAGGATGTCGTATGTTGCCAGTTTATCTGCCCCCTGTGCTGTCCATGCGGCCACTTCCAAGCGACCCAGCGCACTTAAGGCAGTGGAAATATTCTCGTGTTTTTCACGAGGGAGCAGACCTTTGGGGCCTGTCCATAAACCTTTGGTGTTTCGTATTAGTTCAGTAGATTCCTCACCCCGATTGAGGGTTATTTTGGTCACGTCATTTGTGTGAAATTGCCAGAAACGACGATCTCTCAATTGATAGCCATAGGAAGGCAAATTTTGGCGATCCAAAGCTGACACAACATACGCAGCCCCTTCATCGTGTCGACGGGCAAAAACCCGATCGCTAGTATCGCCGGCCGGTGAGCCAAAAGAGACTTGAGCTATAATGGCATTGGTGCCTCCTCTTTGCCGTAATGTGTATTGCCCTGAGGGCTTTTCAAGGCCGAAAGCTGCGAAATCGCCAACAACCTCTCGCTCCATTTCTATAGCCTTCAGTGAACGGAGTCGCCGGAGTAGGTCGATAACGAGATTCCCATCCGCGGGCACTAATGTGGGTTGGGTAATGTTCCATGATCCATTTGTAGATTGCTGGAGTGTAAAAGATTCACCGGATCGAACTTCGATACGGGCGAGGGAATCGACTCCGGGATCAAAAGAATCGACTAAATGGTGATCACAGTAGTTCCATACGGGCGCACGCAGCTCTTCGAGCCAAGGTTTGGGGATAATTACAACATTAGTGTGGGTTAAGCATCGGGCGAAAACTAGACCAGGTTGATTTGTGGGGCTATGTCCAAATTGGATAGCTGCCAGTCGATTGGTGCCACGGCTCAATACAAGTTCTGATTCAGGTGATTGAAGCCCAAACCGTTGTAGATCAATTTTCGAATCGTCAGTAACAAAATCAACAACATTCCAGTTCCATAGCTTCACCAGCATTTGTTTGATTCGAGTGTTGTCGGCGCGCTTGATTGGAGCAGGCAAGGAAACATGCCAATTTGCATTTGTGGTTTGTTGCAAGATCATATTGCGAGGGCCCGACCGAATACTGATCCGATCTATTTCGAGTCGGGTTTTATCAAGATGAAACAAACTTCGATCACGCCAGGAATTCTGTGTGAACGGCAGGATATCCAGAAATTTTCGGTCGACCGTAAATATTCCTACTTTCTCAGGTGATCGTGCATAAATTTTGTCTTCTAATGGGGTGAAGTCACCCAGATGTAGTTCGGTTTTTTTACCTTCCTGCCCTTCAATGGCGATAACCACACGTGGAGGTTTGAAGCCGAAGTCCTCAACTTCCAGAGGGATGTCTCTATAACTAGATGGCTTGAGCTTTGATAGCGTATTGAGAAGTGTTTGAGGCCCTTCTCTCATCGCTGGATAATGGATTGGTTTTTCTAGCATCCAGCGGCCGATAAGGCGTGTTGCGCGTACAATGTTTGTGCCGTTGTATGTAATTTCAATGCCTTTTACATAGGTCGGGTCGAAAGGCTCGACCAAGGCGGGAATGATTTCACTTGGTTCCGGCCTGTCGAATTCAAATAAAAACAAATATCCCACAGCGAAAATCGCTGCGCCTATCAACCAAAAAGTGTCTTTGCGAATCATCCTTATGTGCGACGACGAAGCCAAATCAAAATGCCGAAAGCCAAGGTACCGCCTGGCATTATCCCTACCAGGGCTATGGCCAGATTGCGGAACTCGTCCGATTTGAATTCAAAACGGTATGTTTGGATTGGTTGAGGGCCAATCCCCTGCAATAAATTGGATTGATCCAGCAACCAGTTAACTGTGTGCCACGCAAGTTCTCGATTCCCTTCCTTGTCAATCATTTGATTACTCAGAAAAAGAGAATCACCAATCACTACAATTCTTGCGAGCTTGTCGGTCTTAACTCCTACTAGGGTGTCTCGCTCGACTGCCGCAGCAATTGAGAGAGAGCCCTGGGATTCAAGGGCAGGCTTGTTGTCGCCGTTGGGATTGAAAAAATGCCGATAGGATTTTCCTTTTGGTCCGGTCTGGATGAGGGTATGCATCTTTTGCTTGGCTGCGACCGGATCTGTATCGGGCAGAAGGTTGACGGTTCTGGGCAACAGCAACCGAACAGGTAAATCCTCACGCTGAAGTGTTTGGACAACTGGGTGGTGAACGTAATGGCGCAAAGTAATGGAGCCGTCTCCCAAAGTATTATCTGAATCCAATACAGTATTATCACCAATCAATATGCCCCAGAATCTCAACAGATCGCTTAAGCCTCCAGTTGAGCGGTGGTTTAGTAAAACCATGAGGCGTCCCCCTCGTTCCAGATATCGGCTTATATGGTGTTGTTCCTCCAGGTTTATTTCTATTTTTGGCCCTGGTATGATCAGCAGCTTGCAGTCGCTCGGCACCTTGGTTTCTTTTTGGAGTGCTAGGTCACGTACTCGCACGTTCATTTCTCCAAGCAGTTGACCGAATTCGCCGAAACCACTGCTGTTAAGGTTGGTAATGCTGTGTTCGCCATGGCCGGTCAGGCAATAAATCATCGACTGTTCCTGGGAAGAAACAAATTTTAACGCTGAGGTAAATAGGCGCTCTCCAAAGAAAGCGGTGCGTTCCATTACAAATCCGCCCTCCTCGGGGGCTTTTTGTTCTGTGATATTTTGGAGTTCTTCAGCGGAAACATGGCGAGG
>CAZHJW010000199.1:0-3846 GCA_964533265.1 uncultured Pedosphaera sp. | reverse complement strand
CCATGGCAACGAGTGAAAGGATTTGCAGCAGATGGTTTTGCACCATGTCACGAATAGTACCCGACTCCTCAAAATAACCACCGCGACTACCCACCCCAACGGTTTCCCCCACGGTAATCTGAACGTGTTCTATGGCTTCACGATTCCATAACTGCTCGAAAATGGCATTGGAAAAACGGAACATCATAATATTCTGAACCGTTTCCTTGCCGAGGTAATGGTCAATACGGAAGACCTGCCGCTCACGCGCGTGCCGAAGCAGATGATTATTCAGCACCTTGGCCGATTGCAGGTCGTGACCAAAAGGCTTCTCCACCACCACTCGCTGCCAGTATTCATCTCCTTCCTCCCACCGATGCAATAATTGTGCGTCGTGCAGCTGATCCACCACATCGCCAAAAAGGCTGGGAGAAATAGCCAGATAAAATACCAGATTTCTTTTTAGCTTTTCGCTTTCATATCCCTGAAGACAATCCCTCAACTGGGTGTAGGCTTCTGCTTCAGTAAGATCACCCCGGTGATAGGAAAGGTTTGAGGCAAAAGCATCCCATTTGGCGGCATCCACAACTTTCGTGCGCGAATACTTCTCGAGGCTTTCGCGCATTTCCGACCGCCAACTTTCATCCGTCTTTTCACGACGGGCAAATCCCACCACCCGAAAAGCATCGGGCATCTGCCCGTCCACGTACAAATGATACAGTGCCGGTATTAATTTTCGCGCAGTGAGATCACCGCTTGCTCCAAAAATTACTATCGTACACGGCTCATCAGCCTTACGGTTAGCCTCTAGGCCAGCCGCCGCCAGTTTGGTTTTCAATTCTTCAGCCATCGGCAAGCTCAATAAGCAGGAAAACCTCGAGGGTTTCAATCCCGAAGGTTCTATTCTCTTGTGTTATAATCACGAAATATTGAGAATTTTCACGCAACCGCTCCAAGAATGAGGGCATAGAAACAGTTATTATTAGGCTTTCTATTGGTATGCTAGTTGCTTAAGAATGGCGTTTAATATTAGTCTATTAATTTGGTCCGCCCATGAACAAGTCGAATAAAAAACCGAAAGGATTCACCCTTATTGAACTTCTGGTGGTTATAGCCATCATCGGGATTCTGGCGGCGATGTTACTCCCGGTTTTGGCCAAGGCTAAGAAAAAGGCCAACAAGCTGAAGAGTAAGAATAACTTGAAACAGGTGCAAAACGCTCTCTTTATATGGAGTGGAGACAATGAAGGATACAATCCGGGCTACCGCAACCGAGCGGGGGATCCCGGCCACACTCCGGGGGCCAACTGGAATAACAACTTCTGGTATCACAAGGTTTTCAAATACGCTGGCAATGCCCACAAAATTCTGGTGAGTCCTGCTACCTCCACACGTCACGGAAACGGAGTTCAATGGGGCAGCAACCAGCTCTGCTGGAAGGGCTGGAATAACGTAAAGGAGGTTAACGGAGGTAAACGTGTCAATGGCAGTTACGGATTTAACGGATGGAATCACTTCGACATGTATAACACCAGTCATGCCCACTGGGACAAAACATATCAATCGCCAGAAGAAGGACAGCCGGATATGGCACCGTTATTGGCAGATTGTCTCTGGGTAGATGGGTGGCCCATGGAAAACAACGCACCCCCTAAGACGTATAAAGGCGGCAACAACTCTAGTATGGCCAGATTCTGTATCGATCGACATGTGGGTCGCATTAATGTGGTGTTTAATGACTCCCATGTTGAAGATGTTAATTTGCCCGAGCTTTGGACACTCCATTGGCACAAGGAATGGAAAACTCCTGCAAAGCTACCTTCTCCTCCCACTGTAAAATGAAAAAACACCTGATACTTTTGTCCGCACTTCTTGGTTGTTTGGTCTTTCCTTCAGGGTGCTCCAAGGAAGAGCCTGAATCCAGTCCATTGGATGGTGAACCGGTTCCTGCTCCAGACAAACCTGATATCCCCGAGTAGGGGGTTTTAATGCTGATATATCGGTAAAAAATGATACTGCACTGAGAGGCTCAATAAGGCGAGAGACGTACAATATATCCGTCCCGCATGCCTTTCCATTCCGTCTAATCCAACCCAGGAACCATCAGCCTGTTGGAGTTTCAAGAGCACGTCTTCAGTGGTTTTCCTTGCCCTACTGGCCACGACTTTTTCACGTTTACGCATACCCTGAGAGTAGTAATAAATTCCGTAATAAAACCACTGGATATCCCTTGGTTTCACTTCCTGCCTCGCCAACCAAGCGACGCTACCTCGAACCTCGGGCGCATCGTATTCGCCGCATACCTGCAGACTAAGCAACCCGGCTGCTGCCGTAGCGAACTCTGGAGGTTGGCCAGGCAAGTAACCGCACCCACTGCGCATGTTCACGGGCATCCCTCGGCCATCCCGAGGAGAGAAGTAACTGCGCTTTAAGTACCGTACTGCCTCCTCTATCGCCTCCTTGGGAACATTCAAACCCGCATTTTTTGCCGACCTTAGAGCCATCAGCTGCCATACGGTAATGGAAAGATCTGAATCGTGCGCCATGGGCTTATATCGCCATCCACCTCTGTGCTTGGGGTTGCTTTTGTTTACCTTTTGTGAACGCAAAATCAAATCAATTGCTTTCTGAGAAACGGTTCGTAGGCGCGCTTCCTGCGTTTTACTCACACTCATACCCATCATTTCAGTGAGGCACAATGTGGTGATACCATGGCCATACATTCGCGATCCGTCCGCCCCAAAGTACTCGTATTCTCCGCGCCGCGGATCTCGCCGCAGGATAAAATTGATTGCTCGATTGAGGGCTGCACTCACCTTACCCGGATCAGTGGGCTGATGCCCAATAGATGCCAAAGCCAAGACACTCAGAGCCGTCATTGCATAACTCTGCTGTGCCGAGCTACGCGCCTTGGAGTCGTTAAATGCCCCATTGGCCTCCTGCATCCCAAGTAAAAAAGTAGCCGCACGGTCAGCGGCAATCTCAACACGGCTTTTCTTGGGGGCCGCGCCGGCATTCACATAGAACGGCATGGCACCCAGTCCAATCAAAGCCTGTCGACGGGATATATTCAATCTAAGCAAGTATGAATGATTGCAACTCTCGCTCCCAAAACAAATTTAATGCCCCAGCAGCGAGAAGATAGTGAACTGAAAACAGGCAAACAACAATTCCATATAATCATTCGGGCAAAAAAAGACTTTTAAGGGCGAATCCCAGAGCCCACGCAGGAAACGGATTGGCAGCTTCAATGGAAGGAGCAAACCGTCCTAATGCTGGTAAATTGGAAGATAGTGATACTTCACAGACAGGCTGAGCATCGCCATGGACGTACAGTAGATAGGCCCGTGATTGCCCTTCCACGAACCATTTTCTCCCTGTTTTTTTAGCAACGCTTTTTTAACGACCTCCCGAGCCTTTGTTGCCACATCCCCTCCCCGTTTTTGCATGGCCTGCGAATAATAATAGATGCTGTAATAAAAGTGGCCGCCGCCAATTCCATTCTGCTTGCTTAACCACTCCGCACTACCATTTGCCTCTGGGGAATCATACTCACCACAGACCTGCAAACTTAAGAGCCCCGCTGACGCCATAGCCAATGAAGGACGCCCTCCTGGTGTGTAGGCACAACCCTTTACCCCACCTCGAGAAGAGTAACTGCGCTTAAGATAGCGTACCGACTGATCAATAGCCTCCTTAGGCACATTCATTCCCGCTCCTTTGCCCGATCGCAAGGCCAATAGTTGCCAGGCAGTAATGGACAAATCTGAAGACTGCGAAGCCGGTTGGTATCGCCAGCCTCCACGCAATACCGGACTTTTCGGGCGACTCTGTGACCAGAGAATTAGATTCAAAGCCTTCCGGCAA
>CAZHJW010000198.1:0-3906 GCA_964533265.1 uncultured Pedosphaera sp. | reverse complement strand
CTCGCGATGTTTGGCAAACTTCTCGCGGATTGTGAGGTTCTTCGGTCCATCATCCTCATTGAGCGGGGGAATGTCATTGGGCGGGGGAGGTGGCGGATTATTGAAAATAACCTCAATAATCCATGCGCCTCGGGAGATAGGATGGGTTCTTTTTGTACCGTTATTCATGCTTAGCATGGCTGCACTCGTAATAATGCCTCCATATCGCGGATCTTCTGTTGTTATTCGCCTGAAACTTTCTGAGCGAAGTTTTTTGCGAATCTCATTATCGAAACGTTGTCGGTGAGTCAGCTGTATTTTACCAATGTCTTTTTTATTGGGCAGCTTCTTAAGAGCTTCATTGGCTTGGCTTAAAGTTTCTTTCATTGCCGCCATTTCCTTCTTCTGTGGATCAGTCATGGCTTGCAATGCGTCGGTTTCTGAAACGAATAGATTCTTACCAGAAGCTGAGGCAGTAACTTCTTCAGCAGATAGTGCTCGGTTGTATAGACGTGCTCTGTCGATAGTTACATTCAGGTACCTGTTTCCTCCGGGAGGTAGATGTCGTAGGCCAAAAATGACTGAGGTCTGGTTTTTGGGAAAAGTTGCTCGACTACGTTTGAAAGGTTTACCGTAGGGGCTACCGTTGCGGTAGAGCTGGGTTGTGCCGTCTTCTAGATAAACCATCACTAGATGCAATAGTTGATTGACTGCAGTTTCAGGCGTTGACTCTGGAAAATCCAATGTACGACTAAACCCGTTGCTGCCAGAGATCCAGTGTCTGCGTTTACGCTCACCTAATACAATGGTGTCAAAGAAATCTCCGGGACCCTGAATACCCATAACGCCACCACCGACTTGATCCACATTTGGAATCATGCACCACACCTCGAGAGTCTTGGCCTTCAAATCGATGGGAAGATTTGGGCTTTTCAGAAAAGAGCGGTTCATGACTGCCATACTATCCTTAAAGGAGACTTTCCCGTTAGCCTTTAGCGGGAAATTTCCGACTGAACTTTTTAGATCCCCATCGAACTCCCATGCAGCATAGGGTTTGAGATCAACCGGTTTCTGGCCGCCTGTTTTTTTCTTTCTCTCTTCGATAATATTTTGACGGATTGGATCAATCAGTTCAGCAAGATCAGCTTCGGTAGTTTTAATCAGACGCTCCAAACCTTGCTTGCGCTCTTCAAGTTCACTGTTTTCTTTTACCAGTGTGGAGACATCCAATTTAGGAGCTTTAAGTTCGCTGGTGTACCAGTCTTGTAGAAAATCACTTTGATAGCTGAAATTTGGTTTGATGAGTTCGATAATGGGTCGGTTTTCGACGAAGATGGCATCAAAGAGCAGTAGTGGTTCACAAACCATTTGCAGACTGGCTGGGTGGTTTTTGTCCAAGGTAAAGAAGCGGTGTTTTTTGGGGTCTGGTGTCGCTGCGAGTATATTTTGCAACTGCATCCACTGCGTAGGGAAGGAATCCAGAAAACGTTCTATCTTAGGGTCTGCAAGCATCCGCTGAATGCTTTTATGAAGAATTTCAGGTTTAGTAAGATCTCCCGATTGTGCGAGACTGAGTAATTCTTCATCGGGTGTGCTGGCCCAAAGAAAATAGGAAAGATTTGAGGCTAAATTAAGATTCTCGTCGCCTTTGGAGTGTTGATAGAGAAAGAGTGGTGATGACAATGCAGCTGAGGCGACTTTCTTCATGGCTTCAGTGTATGGCAGTTTATTTTCCACTTTATCCATGGCATATGCGGTATACCGATTCAAAACGGAAGGTTCTACAGGCCCTCGAAATGCTTTGCGTAGAAAAGTTTCAATTCGTTTCCGAGTTTCAGTTCGGATATCTACTTCCTTATCGGGAGCTTTTAAAAAAGCATTCCAAATGCCCACAGTATTCTCGTTGAAATCTGGGCTCTCCACGATCGAAACACTAAGCCGTAAGAATGCATCCAATAGCAATGGGGAGAGAGTTAGTTGGTTTGCCTGATTATCGAAGCCATGGGAAGCCCTAAGGTCCTGTGGGAATGGCTTTACATCCTTTAAACCCGCTGTCGGGCTCATTGCTAAAGAACGTACCTTAACACTTTCAGGCATCTTGGGTGCGTTGAGGTAAAGGGTTTCTCGCGTCATTAGTTTTTCTGGCAATGCAAACACGTTACGGTTGAGAGCAAATAGGTCGCGCACCGTATTATTGTATTGAAACCGATTAAGTCGTTGCGGTGAATTGGGTTTGGGGTTTTTTCCATTTGCAGCGGCTTCAAGGAGCGTTTTGAGTGAGGCGAGAATGGCTTCGCGCTCCTTGGAATCAGGCTGAGGTTGATCTTCAGGAGGCATGTCTCCTGCGTCTAACACTCCAATAAGGTCTCTGATCAATTCAGGTTTTATTATAAGTTCCTTATGGATTCCAATCTCCTTGAGGTTTACCTTACCCTTTACTTTTTCACCTCCATGGCACTTGACGCAGTGGTTCGAAATAAATGGCTTGATTATAGTTTTGAACGCATCGGCTCCCTCGGTTGCGAGGGTGATCGTAACTGCAAGAAGTATCGCAGTGATTCTAGTAAACCGATGAGGCGGCATGGTTGAATTAAGTCCAGAGATCGGAGATCACCCCATGACTATCGGCGTAGGATTCCATTTCCAGCCCCATAAGCTTTGCCAACGTAAGCCAGAGGTTGGAGTTGAGCGTGCCGCTTTTCATCTTAATGAACCGGCCTTGCTTGATTTGGCCCTGTGCTCCGCCGGCAATGATCATTGGCAGATCATAGTACTGATGAGTTGAGCCATCTCCCAAGGCAGCTCCGTAGGTGATCATGGAATTATCGAGCATGGTTGTTCCATCAGATTCCCTGATTTCCCTCATGCGTTTGATCATGTAGACATACTGCTGTATGTGGAAGAGGTCGATCTTCGCCAGCTCAAGATAGCCTTTACCCTTCTGGTTGTGGGTCATGGTGTGATGATTCACTGGGTTGTCAAAAACGCCTTCGTATCGCAAGGAAGCTTCCCAACGTTCGGGGCCAATCATGAAGGTGGAAACGTTGGTGATGCCCATTTGGAAGGCGAGCAGCATGAGGTCGGCTTGTAAGCGTATGTATTCGCCGCGCGGTAGAATTTTCTCTTTGGGCATGGTAACGTCCGCGTCGGCCAGCAGTTTCTCAAGCTTGGTCATGCGCACTTCAACATTGCGGACCATGGTCATGAATTCATCCATGGTCGATCTATCTTCACTGGACAATTTCTTTGAGAGAGACTTGGCATCCGCTAAAACCAAATCCGAAACATCAGAGACGTGGGCCCGAAAACTGTCCTTGGAAAACAATCGGTCATATAGCTTTCTGGGGTCCCGAATGGAAGGCGCAATTTTACCCGGCCCATACCACGAAATATTATCAAACTCGATGGGTTCTTTGGGGGCTCGGAAACCGTTGCAGCTGATTTCCAAGGTGTTCAAAATAGTTTTATGGCCAAGCTTGTCTCCTATTATCTGATCCAAGCTACGGCCATTGGGATGCTTGATATCCTGTTCGGCTGCCTGTACGGGAGAGAGGCTGGTCAAGTAGCAAGAAGCTCCTTGTGCATGAACGTCCTGACCGTTTTTAAATGTTCGGTCTAAGCCGGTGATCATCGTGATGTCTTTGGCGTGTGCCTTCAAAGGCTCCATGGTAGGTGTCCAATCCAAGTCATATATGCCGGGGTCATTCTTGAATCGCCGCTTTTCCTTGGTCTTGTCCGCGTTAAAGCCACCGATGAAGGCGGGTAGCTCGGCCATATCTTCCCCAGGGAAAAAACACCTTCGCACGATCCCATTGGGGATATACATGATGACGAGTTTCTTGTCCGGTTTCTCACCCTTCTTAACCGCAGCTATTGCTTCAGGCACCGAGTGCAGAAACGGCAAGGCCATCGTCGCGCTACCCGTTC
>CAZHJW010000197.1:0-3963 GCA_964533265.1 uncultured Pedosphaera sp. | reverse complement strand
GTGCCATCGTCTCCAATGGCAGGGGAGGAACGCACCTGATTTCCAACTACATGTTCCCATTTTTTGGTTCCATCGGGATTTAAGGCATAAAGCTTGTTGTCATCTGATCCGACGTAAACGGTGCCATCTACTGCGATTGCGGGGGTGGTCCAAATTTTATCTCCCGTAGTAAACTCCCATTTCTTGGTGCCGGGTACTGCTTCAGCGGCGTAAAGTCCGGAGACTTCAGCCGCACTCAGCGCGCGATTGTAGAATCGGACTTCGTCGATTTTGCCACTGGAGGAACCGCCTTGTGCAGTGGTGCCGATAGTTACATCTGAAGAGCCTTGATTAAATGTATAGGACGCTGTCTCCGTGTCGACTGCTATTCCGTTCACGTAATAAATGAGGGAATTGCCGGAACGTGTGATGCCGATTTGGCACCATTGAGAAAGCGGAATATTAGCGTTTTGGCTCATTCTCGCCGCATTATAACCTCCTGCGCCTTCGTTATTTACCGTGAAGTGTATGTCCGAATCATACGTTCCAAACCAGAAGGCACTGTTGGAGCCTCCTCCCCATTTTGATAAGACAGGCTTAAATCCACTGCCATCCCTTCTGATCCAGGTGAAGATTGAATAATCTTTGGATGGATCCAGTACGGGATGATTTCCAATTGAAATTTTATTTGATGAGGTAAAGCTGTAGGCCTTGGCGGCTGTTTCATAACGGTCGGTGGTTAAGGTGGCGCCATTTGATGTGCCATTACGATTGTTGCCGCTTTCATCATTGGCGTTGCCGTTAAAGGGGTAGAAGGCGGTAAGCCCCAGATTAAGATTAGGGGTGGGTGCAGCCAACGCCGCAACCTCGCTCGCGTTCAGGTCGCGATCATAAACGCGCATGTCATCGAGGTTGCCTTTCCAGTATTCGTTTTCACCCCTAATCCCGCCAATGAAGGCGCCCCCGGGGCCAAGGTTCAGGGTGGTGCCATTGGCTTCCTCAATATCCACCCCATTGTGTTGCCACTGGTAGGTGAGACCGGTGCCGCTGGCCTGCACACTGAGGGTCGCGCTGCCATCAGTCCCCACGGTTACACCGGCCGGATGAGTAGTAATGGAGGGAGGGCTGTTAATGGGTGGCGGTTTCTCAAAGTCATAGAGTTGAGTGACTTCAGCCGCACTCAGGCTGCGGTCGTAGATGCGGATATCATCGATTTTGCCATTAAAGGGATGATCTGTGTTGTTCCGTCGACCGAAGAACAACTGCAGATTGTCGCCGGTTGCCCCGTTGCCCAGGGTGGCGGGCGAGATGTCATCCATGCTGACTTCAACCCCATCGCGGAAGCACTTCAGGGTTCCTTCGGATCGAGTAACCAACAAGTGATACCATTTGCCCAGAACCCAATTCATGCTGCCTGAATGCTGAACCCGTCCTCCGGTATAGAAATCCACACTGGTATTATTGGAGGTGGTGGGAATATTCAGGTTCCACTGGAACTGGTTCATTTGCTGGTTGGCAAGTATCACCCGGTTGTTGCCATCGATCAGCGATGGATTGATCCAGCAGGAAAGGGTGAAGCTATCGGTGCCAACCGGGAAGCCATTGGCTGATTGGGTGCGAATGTAATCATCGGTTCCATCAAAGCTGTAGGCTTTTGCTGCGGTTCCAAAACGGTCGGTGCTCGGGGTGGCGCCACTGACGGCTCCGTTATTTCCGTTGCCGCTCTCATCATTGGCATTGCCATTGAAGGGGTAGTAGGCCACCAGGCCATTGGCCAGGTTGTTCATCTTGATCTCAAAATTATCAAAGCCCACCTTGCCCGCGGTAATGGCCTGGGTGCCTTTCTCAATACCAAACTGCAGGCCCGGTTGCACGTGGCCGCCCGCGGTAAAGGTCCATGCGGGAACTGTATGATCGGTAAACTGGCTTCCATTCCAGAGTTTCACATCACCCGTATCCCACTTGAGGCTCATGGCCACCTGCCAGTTCCAGCCTGAAGCATTTCCGTCTATGTCGTACTCCCCGTACAGGGTCTTGGTTGCTGCATCATTGCGGAAGCGGACATACGTGTCGGCCTTTGCCAGGGGGAAACTGCCACTCGTGCCATTACCATCCTCGCGGTATTGGCCCACGCTCATCATTGCCCCGGATCCCACACCAATGTAGGGGTCAACATACGCGGTGCCGTCTGCGACCGGCAGGGTCAGCCAGGCAGTGGCCCACCTGTTCGGTGTGATCTCCATGAAAGCCCGGGTTTGGACCGACCAGTTATCACTCAGTTTAAGCACTGAATCGGCGCGCAGTTTCTCCCAGCGGTCGTTGGCGGTGTTCACCGACACCGCGGTAACATTGCCATCGTGGTGCAAATTCATTTCCTGGAAGTCATGGCTCCACTTGGTGGCGTTCAAGTCGGTGCCGGTGAATTCATCGGTGAATTCGCGGTTAAAGGGGATTTCAGTGCCCAGATAGTTTTCCTCCTGGAAGGTGCCGGTTCCCTCGGCCTCCAGCACAAGTACGTTATTTTCCTTCTCCCAACTCTTAAAGGTTAAGGTGCCGGTGGTGGCGGTGCTGAAGGTTATGGCAACCTCGGTTCGTTCCCCATTGGCCTCTCCAATCAGCAGGGTGGCCGTGTTGGCAGTGGCAGTCCAGGTGTAGGGCTCTGCCTCCCATTCGCCATCCTCATCATCCTTGCTCCACTTGGTTGTGGCACTGGTGAAATAGTCCGTGAAATTGTACGACTCATTATTCTGGGTGTCAGTTAGGCTAATATTCAGTTTTTTACCGGTCAATGAATTGGGGGCCAGGGCACTGGCCGAGATGGTGAGCAGTGAAGTGGAACTGGTGAGGGTGCCTGAAGCATGGGTGATAATGACGCGGTAGGAGCCGCTATGAGTGATCTCTGCACTGGGTATATTGTAGGTCGCTGCAGTGGCCCCATCAATATCGACCCAGTTGCCGTTGGCATCCTGCTTCTGCCACTGGTAACCGGTGGCACCGGTGGCACCTGCGGTGATGGTAACATTACTCCCGGCGATTACTGACTGGTGGATAGCAGGCTGGGTGGTGATGGCCGGAGCGTTCGTGGCGGCGCCGATCCCGAAATTATCCAACCAGATGCCGTTGGCTTGAGTAATCGATTTTTTCTCTGATTCACCGAAAACCGAAATGATGAATGAGGAACTGTCATTCATGCCCCAGTTGTGGTCGCCCTGGGACAGGTCGTGGCTTTTGATTACAGACCAGGTGTAACCGCCAGTGGCACCGTTGGCATCATACTCAAAATAGAGTTTTTTCTCTGCGGCAACCCAGCGCAAGCGCACTGTGCCCTCGGCGGTGGTTCGGGAGGCCTCGCCCCAATCTTCATTATTGCCAGTTTCAATGCTGGCCTCGAAACCGTTTTCGGCCGATCCATTCTCCCACTCCCGGACCATGCCAACGATGGCGCTTTTGCCGGAATCATCGCGTTTACCCAACTCCAGGCCCGTTGCCAGGAATTGACCGTCGGCAATCGTCAGGTCCGGCAAGCTGACATCGACCTGGACAGTCCAGTCCTGGTTATAAGGGAGTGCCTGGGGCTGCCAAGTGCGGCTGGCCCAGTTGTCGCCAGTGGCGGTACCATCGGTGTAAAAGCGCAGTAGTCCATCGGACTGGTTAAATCGGCCGGCTCCTTCAATGCTATCGGCTGCTCCCCAGGCGGTTGCGTTGCGTTCTGTTCCACTAAAGGTGGCGCCGCCGGGGTTGGCATTGACCGGGGTGTTTGCAGGGACCGACGCAAGGGGTGCCGTCAGGTCGGTCACCTCAATATCCAGATAGCTGTCGGCTCCGCTGCCGCCACGGCCTGTGACTTCAATCTTCCAGTGGTTGTTCGAATCAGTAAAGGATTGGCCATTCTGCAGGGCTTGATCATGGGCTTGTTGATTGGAATAGTAGGTATAAGCTTCAGTCGCTGGAGTCATGTCCAGTAGCAGGGTGGAGTCATCTGAG
>CAZHJW010000196.1:0-4079 GCA_964533265.1 uncultured Pedosphaera sp. | reverse complement strand
CCAGCATCCGCGCAATTTCATCTACCCGATCCTGATCATCTATTTTTTGGATATTGGATTCAGTGCGCCCATCAATCACAGCCTTACTCACCACATAGTGTGTCTGGGCCGCAGCGGCCACCGGAGCAAGGTGTGTGATGCAGAGTACCTGTCTTTGATCAGCAATCTGCCGCATGCGTTCACCCACTGCGTGCGCCGTTTCTCCTCCCACATTCGCATCCACCTCATCAAAGATAAGGACCGGAATAGAATCCTCAGCCGCCAGCACGGTCTTGAGGGCCAACATCACTCGGGCCAGTTCTCCTGAGGAGGCAATGGTTCGCAAAGGCCGTGCAGGCTCACCAGGATTGGGCGCAAACTGAAACTCTACCGTGTCCAACCCTGTGTTCTTGGCCTCAGCGGGATTATCCGTGGAAGACAAGGCGACATCCAGCTGGCTCTGGGCGAAGCCGAGGTCATTAAGGTGCTCGGTGACCGCCTTGGTCAGCTTGGGGATCAGTTTTTGGCGTTGGGCCGAAAGTTTCTGGCCTGTCTGCATCAGTTCAGTTTCAAGCTTTTCCAGTTGGGCATTCAGTCGGGCTAATTCCTCATCCCGATCCTCCAGTGCGGCAAGTTTCTGTGCAGCTTCCTCACCAAACGCGTTTACTGCCTCAATATTGCCTCCGTACTTGCGCTTCAGCGATTGCACAAGATTCACCCGTTCCTCCAGCGCCATGAGCTGTGCAGGGTCGATATCGACGCGGTCAGCGTAGCTGGTCAATGCAGTTTGAAGTTCCTGTAAATTGGCACGGGTTTCCTCGTGTAGTTCGACCAGACTTGCTGCGGAATCATCCACCTGCTGTAAATCAGTCAGTACACGGCCAAGCTCACCAGAGCGGTCGAGCAGAGAGCCCTCGTTCTCACTCACTAGTTGCAGTGCTCCCTGACAGAGCTCAAGAAGGCGCGCGGCGTTGCTGGAGCGCTGGTAATCGGTCTCTAGTGATTCCTCCTCAGCCGGGTTAAGGGCGGCATCGGTGATTTCCTTCACTTGAAAGCGGAGTAAATCCAATTGCTGCGCGTAGGTGGCCTCATCCACCACCAAATCCGCCTTTGCCTGCTCAGTCCCGCTACGTTGCTGGAGTAGGGCGGTAAAATCATCGCGTTGATTTTGCAATCCACCGAATGCATCCAAAATCGATAGCTGTCGTGCCGGGTGGAGAAGTGACTGGTGATCGTGGGCCCCGTGGACGTCCACCAGCCATTCACCGATTTCCTTGAGGACGGCGAGCGTGGTGGCACTTCCATTAACGAATTGACGGTTACTGCCAGCAGCCGTGAACGTGCGCTTCAGGAGTAATTGTTTTTCCTCGCAGGGCTCCAATCCATGTTCCTCGAGAAATTCTGCAAGAGTGACGTTCAGTTCAGTGGTGTCAAAGGTTGCTTCAACCGTGCATTGATCAGCCTCAGCACGGATAAGGGTGCGGTCGGCCCGTTCGCCCAGAACGAGATTAAGAGCACCAATCAGGATAGATTTGCCCGCACCGGTCTCGCCGCTAATGGCGTTATAGCCATCCCCAAGCTCCAAAGTGAGATCAGTAACCAAGGCTAGATTGCGGATGCGCAGCGATTCGAGCATGTAGGGGGGCATTGTGAGTGAAGAGTGCCGTTGGAAAATAAAATTGTGTTCACCACGCCATTCAGGCATGCCATTCGGTCTCATGGGCTTTGAATTCACATTTCTTGGCACGGGGACCTCCCAAGGGGTGCCTATTATTGGTAAGGAGTATCCACCTGAGTTTTTGGCCAACCCGAAGAACCACCGCACCCGATGCTCTGTTTACGTGATAACTGATGAAGTTAAGCTGGTGGTGGATACTACTCCGGATTTCAGGACCCAATGTTTGCGTGAGGATATCCGGTGGCTGGATGCGGTTCTGGTAACCCACGCACACACAGATCATATTATGGGGATGGATGATTGCCGGCGGTTTAGTGAAATTCGAAAAGGCCCCCTGCCGGTTTATGCGAGTGAATTGACTATGAGCCACCTAAGGCGCGTTCATGCGCACGCGTTTCACGATGGAGAACATCCCAAAGGGTATTTCGTTCCGGAGGAACATGTGATTGAGGGTCCCTTTGAGCTCGGAGATTTGAAAATTAAACCGTTGAATCTACCACATGGGAATATGGGATCGACGGGGTTTTTGTTTGAACAGGATGGGGTGAAGAAGCTCGCGTATTTGACGGATGCCAAGACGGTTCCTGAGGAAGTGATCGAGGTGGTGCGCGGGGTGGAGGTGGTCGTGCTGGATGCCTTGCGCCCGCAGGAGCATTGGACTCACATGAGCACCAGTGAGGCCTTGGATGCGGCCAAAAAAATTGGCGCTGGCGAAACATTTTTCACGCACCTGACCCATTACTACGATCACGATGTAGATCAGGCGAAGTTACCTCAAGGGGTGCGTTTGGCCTGGGATGGACTAAAGGTGCCCGTCGAATAAAAACGGTCACGGTTGTCCGTGGCTGCCTGGAATCTTTTCTCGGAAGCGGGTTAGGCTCCCATTTCGTCCTCGAAAGAGCCTTCGGCAACCGGGAAGCAGAGCTGGTCGCGCACGTACTGGATTCCCTCGATAGCAGTGGCGTCAGGATCACGGTAGTTGCTCTCGGTTTCGGCAATCAGGGGAGCGGTGTCAGCCCCAGTGATTTTCATGTAACGGGCCGGGTAGCCGATATTAATGAGCATCTCGACATAACGCACCATGTTCAGGTCACCACTTCCCAGATCAGTGAACTGCATCGCGCGGTTGCGCCAGTTACCGTCCATGCGACGCAGTGGTACATTCGGGCGTACCACAAAGTTCTTCACGTGACAGGCATATACGCGGTTACGCACATCTGGATGCGTGAAGCGGGTCTCCCAATCCTCACCTTCCCAGCAGTGAGAAGGGTCAGCATTTACAGTGAGAGTTTCATCTCCATCACAAATCTCCACGAGACGACCAAATTCTGAGGCACACATGGCGGCGGAGCCGGGATGAATTTCGTGTGCGAGATAAATTCCAAGACTCTTGGCATGGGAGCGCAGTTTTGCTGTTTTTTCAACGAACCGTTCTTCACCCGCCTTGACGAGATCAAAGTCGCCTCCGGCCCAGAAACCCCATGGGTAGCCGGTGGCCAATTCCCAGCCATGGGATACACCCCAAAACATCGGAAGAATTTTAATGTCCAATTCAGCACAGAGGTCCATCAGGCGCAAAAGATAATCCTCATACCACTGCTCCAGATCTTCAGGACTCTTGTCCTGATTTGGGCCGTGAATGAAAGGATGACCGCTCTTAGTGCCCGTCCAAACGCTGGTATGAACCCAAAAGGGGCAATGGCCACTAACACCGTCGAGTTTGAGACCTTGCTGTTCAAAGGCATCCTTGATGTCCTTGGCACTTTTGAATTGTTCGCCAGAGTCCCCATCCTCAAGCATGTAATTGCTGGGTTGGGCGCCGGCTGCGCCGGCGTCCTTGGCAAAGGCAAGAAAGCCATCGAGTCCTTTGGAACCGTGCTGGGCACCTTCAATGCTGGAATGATAAACGGGTTTTGCCATAATAATCCTATAACGGGTTTTTATCGGGTGGCGGGGAAAATACCGAGGAACGCCTTGGAAGGCAACTTGATTTCGAACCAGCAAAAATTAACTAAAAACAGTGTTATTGACGATTTCGTCGGGCTTTAAGCAACTCTTTTTCGGCATTTTTAGCATTGGTTTTGATCCATGTATGCCAGCCTTTTTCCAGAAGAGCGGTGCCACCATATCTCTTGCCTCCCCAGTTCCGGTCAATGGCTTGCTCAAAGGCACGTTCCAAATGCCCATTGCCTCGACCTCGGGCGGACAAAACGCCTCGATCATTAACTACTTTCCCGAGGAATTTCATGGCTTCTGGGTGGGTTTTCATGAAAAAGTCAAATATTGACCAGCCTATGTCATAGCCAAGACCTATGTTTCCACCAAACATCTGATCCCACTCTTCGTAACTGTTGGAGAGCAGGTACTTTTTGAGGTTGGGTAGTTTTCCTGCTTGTCGCATTCGCTCAAGGCGTACCCAGCG
>CAZHJW010000195.1:0-4079 GCA_964533265.1 uncultured Pedosphaera sp. | reverse complement strand
GTAGCCGTGGTGGCACTTGATAACTGCGGTGTACCTGCTGCCATTACCGAACAGTTGGCCAAACGCCTCGCCAAGCACGGCATTACGCGTGAACGCCTCGTCGTTGCGGCAACACACACACACAACGCTCCCAACCTCACTGGCTACGCGCCCGTGCTTTGGGCCGGTCGCATGAATGAAACGCAAAAGAAGAACCAAGCCGCATACACTGCGTTTACCATCGACAAAATGGAAGCGGCAGTGGTAGCGGCGTTGAAAGCGCGACAATCAATGGAGCTAGACTGGGCGCAGGGCCGCGTGGGTTTTGGTGGAAACCGCCGTGTACTCAAAAACGGCAAATGGGCCGGGTTCGGCTTCCAACGCAGCGGCCCGGTGGACCACAGCCTACCTGTGCTGTTCGCACGCGATGTCGATGGGCGCGTGGGCGCGATATGGGCCAACTACGCTTGCCACTGCACTACCGTGGGATCGCGCAATCGTGTAGGCGGCGACTGGGCCGGTTATGCCAATGAGGCAATGGAGAAGGATTTCCCCGAGGCGGTGGCGTTGATGACCGTCGGGTGTGGCGCAGACGTCGGCCCGCAGCCCAGTGGCAATCTCGATATCGCCCGACAGCATGGCCAAAGCATAGCCACCGAGGTGCGCCGCCTGCTCGCCGGTCGCACCACGCCTTTGACCGGCCCGCCCACCGTCGCCGCGCGGCAGGTGCCGTTGCCGCTCGCGAAGCCCAAGGGTAAAGCACATTGGGAAGCACAGCTACAAAACAGCAGCGGATTCGACCACCAACTCGCAAAAGCGATGCTAAACCGCATTGAGACGCAGGGCGCATTGAAGTCAACGGTTGATTACCCGGTTTCGGTTTGGAAATTTAACCGCGACCTTGCGATGGTGTTCCTCGGCGGCGAAGTGGTTGCCGACTACTCCGTGCGCCTAAACCGCGAGCTGGACTGGAGACGACTATGGATCACCGCCTGGGCTAACGCCATGCCCGGCTACATACCCTCACACCGTGTACTAAAAGAAGGCGGTTACGAGGCTGACTTCTCTCAAGTCTACTATGAGCAACCCGGCCGCTACGACCCGAAGATTGAGGACACCCTCGTGCAAGCCATTACCGCGCTAACCGGCAAACCGTTCGCCGCACCACGAGATCAGAAACCGGCGCCTTTCAACCGTCTGCCCAATAGTGATAGTGCCACCTTCCAGCAACTCGCCGCGCGCATAAAAGCACCCAACCTGCCCGAGGCCGAGCGGGAGATTATCGATCGTATTCGCCAACTGCTACCACAAGCTCAACCGGCTATCGGCAAATACTTAAAAGACGATGCCCAACAAACCGACTGGCACAACTTTGCTGGTGACCACGTACCGCGTCGGTTCTTCCGACAGCAAACCAAGGGCCACACCCTTCGCTGGGCCATGCCGCCTGCAGACGACGCCAAAGGCCAAATGGTCTACGTCTTCCTCGGCGGCGTCGGCTTCATCAATCAGCCGAAGACCGACGGCTTCAAGCTAACGATCGACGACCTCTCTCCTTTGACCTTCGACATCACGCGCGAAGCCGCCCACTGGAAATCCGCCGACGGCAAAGTTGAGATGCTGTACCTCCCCACCTGGACCTCCGGCCTCGATTCCGCCGGCTACTTTTTCCTCATCACGCCCAAGCCCGCCAAGACCGTCTCCATCACCTCCCTCGGCACTGGTTCCCTCCGCTGGTTCGCAGTCGACATCGAGCAAGCCCTTTCAGACCGCCTTCGACAATTAACTCGCGCGCTCACTCCTTGATCCGATTACTCAACCGGATGAAGGCCCAGAAACTACCCTGCCTCGACTGTCTTTACTCGATTTAATTTCCTACATCCGAAACTACTAAAAGTAGTACAAAGAGGGAGCAAACTATTGCACTGACAAACGGTAAACGTCACACTTTTATCAATGAACCGCCGACTATTTATTTCCACAAGCGCCACCGCTGCTTTGGCACCAACGCTTTTGGCTAAACAAAAAAGAAGTAATCCATTTTGCGTTTTCACCAAACCGTTACAGATGCTCAGTTATGATGATTTGGCTGATCTGATTGCTGAATTGGGGTTTGATGGAATCGAAGGAACCATAAGACCCGGCGGACAAATCACTCCTGAACAGGTCCCTGATGAACTGCCTAAAATGATGGAGGCCCTAAAGAAACGAGGATTGGAGATGACCATCATGGCCTCAGGCATCAATAACGCCGATGACAGGTTGAACATTCAGCAGTTACAGGTGGCAGCCAAGCTTGGCGTTAAGCGCTACCGGATGGGTTATTACAAGTACAACCTCAAGAAACCTATTATTGATCAAATCGACAACCTGCGCCCTGTGCTCAAGAATCTGGTGGCACTCAATAAGCAGCTTGGACTGCAGGCTGTCTATCAAAACCATTCTGGCAGTAATTATGTAGGTGCTCCCTTATGGGATTTACATGAACTCTTCAAAGCACATGACCCAAATCATCTGGCGGTTGGTTTTGACATGAGTCATGCCACTGCTGAAGGAACACGAGCATGGCCACTACATGCGAATTTACTGCGCCCCAGAATCGGCGCTTTGTATGTTAAAAGCTTCCGCTGGAAAGACAATAAGCGTGACAATTGTGGATTAGCCGAAGGGATCGTGGATAACAAATATCCCAAACAACTGATAAAGAGCGGATACACTGGCCCGATCAATCTCCATGTCGAATACCTGAAACCATTCACCAAGGAAAATGTGCCCAACCAAATAGTTGCCATCAAAAAAGATATCCTCACTCTCAAGGAATGGCTTAACTGGAGTTGATGATTGCCGTCCTGCAACGTGCCAGTGAAGGCAAGGTCACAGTGGAGGATAGAATCACCGGTGAAATCGACTCCGGCTTGGTGATCCTTCTTGGGGTAGCTCAGGGAGATACCGAATCGGATGCTGATTTTCTTGCTGATCGCATCGCGGGCTTTCGAGTTTTTAATGATGATCAAGGTAAAATGAACCGGTCGATTCGTGATGTGAATGGCTCAGCATTGGTTATCAGTCAATTTACCCTCGCCGGCGACTGGCGTAAGGGTCGACGCCCGAGTTTTACCAGTGCCGCCCCTCCCGAAGAAGGTGAACGGTTATACGAATACTTTTGCGATCAACTCCGCAAACTTGAAGTTCCAGTAAAAACCGGGGAGTTTGGAGCCATGATGAAAGTAAGCCTGATAAATGACGGCCCAGTGACCTTCGTAATGGACAGTCATACACAGTGAATCTCAAAACCAAAGAAACTTGCCCAAGTCTAAAGACCTGTCACCATTACCGCACCTTTAGACGAGAAGCCTGAACCCTAAAAGACTAATGAATCAAACCAACCGCCGCTCTTTCCTTAAAACTTCCGCAGCCGCCTCAGCTTTAGCCATCAACTTTGTTCCATCCCGAGTGTTTGGGGCCAATGAACGGGTACGCATTGGCATCGCCGGCATTAATGGCCGTGGACAAAGCCATATGGGTGCGTACCTGGGCATGAAAAATGTGGAGATTGCCTATCTCATAGACCCGGACAGCCGGCTCTTTGAAGGCCGTTCACGCACAGTGGAAGGCAAACAGGGCAAACGCCCCAAGTGTGTTCAGGATGTTCGCGAGGCATTGGAAGACAAAGACCTGGACGCAGTATCCGTAGCCACTTGTAACCACTGGCATTCCTTAATCGGCATTTGGGCCTGCCAAGCCGGCAAGGACGCTTACATAGAAAAACCCATTTCCCACAACGTATACGAAGGGCGAAAACTGGTGGAGGCGGCCGAGAAATATAACCGTATTGTGCAACACGGCACTCAACAACGCAGCAACAGCGGCCGGGCACGTGAGATTGCCGCTGTACACTCAGGCAAATACGGAAAGCTACTGGTTAGCAAGGGTTACTGCTGCAAACCACGATGGAGCATCGGTAGCAAAACAACCGGCACCCCCCCCAAAGGTCTGGACTTTAATCTCTGGCTTGGGCCGGCAGCAGAACAGCCCTACCACGGTAATCTGGTTCATTATAATTGGCACTGGTTCTGGGAAACCGGCAATGGCGACACGGG
>CAZHJW010000194.1:0-4092 GCA_964533265.1 uncultured Pedosphaera sp. | reverse complement strand
GACCGGCATTAGTAACATTGGCCCACATCTATATGATGTGGAGCGGTTGAAGCAACACATCATATAGATGTGCTGGTGCAACGGGTGAACCTCTTCACCGAGGAATTAGCTGTGAAATACAGTTGGATTCCTTGGGTGTTTTGAGTGCCAACCCGCCTTCAATGGCGGTGCCGATGGAACGCCTTCGCCATTGAAGGCGGTCCAAGACCTAAGTCGCCTTTGCTGTTGCGCGATCAAAAGAAAGAAGAATGTTATGGGATTATTTGATGAACTAAAAAAAATATTCGTTGGCGACACAGACAGCCAACTCTCTAGCCAGCGGCAATCAGGCTCTTCAAGCTCACGATTTCAAAGCCAAACTGGATCGTGTAACGTGATTTTGATTAATGATGGCGGAAATAAAATAGAATGCATCAAAACCATACGAGCAATCAGGAGCGAACTAGGCCTTAAGGAGGCCAAGGAACTATGTGAAGACACCCCTCAAGTGCTGCTAAGTGGGGTGAGCAAAAAATCCGCCCAGGAAGCGATAAACAGCCTTCAGGAAGCAGGTGCAAAAGCAACCCTAGAAACCAAGGGACGAACATCACCAAAACCAAAAAAGAAATCGCAAAAACCGACACCTGAAAAGAAGACCACGCCCATCAAAAAAACCAAAAAGAAGACCTACCAGTCCCCTTCAGCCGATAAAACCATTATCATCGAGTACCTTAACTATGCCGGAGAACTAAAACAATTTATTGGTGACCCCAAGTCCATCGTTCGTAAAGGCAACCACTTTTCCATCCGGGTGGCCCCCAGCTTTAAACGCATTTCTTTAAACCGTTCCAAAACGCGCATACTCAAGGGAGTGTCTGCACCAGCCCAACTGCCGACCGAACCTTTACCGGTACAAACCACGACTTCGGACACCTCCATCATCCAGTACACCAACTTTGAAGGGGTCAAAAAGGATTTTACCATTATTACCGGTGTAATTGATGACAAGGGCGACTTTGTGCGGGTACGGGTTTCGCCCACCTTCAAATACATCACCCTAAAGCGTTCACGTATTGGCAACCCTGAAGCGTTGTTTGATTCCAATAATACGGGCGCAACTGAAACTGCATCCGCTGAACCGGTTGCCGAACCACAACCAGTTGCCGAACCGCAACCGGTATCGGAACCCCAACCAGTGGCCGAACCCCAACCAGAAGCTCCCGCCCAGCCACCAGGCACAGTAAATGTGGTCCTCACCGGCTGTGGCCTGGCCACTTACGATGCCTCCAAAACCGTAAAGGAAATCCGGCCTGATTTGGGTACGTTTGATGTCTTTAATTTATTGCGTGATTTTCCCCAGACCATTGTCGAGAATGTCGAACCCGATAAAGCCGCTGCTTATAAAAAGCAACTTGAGGATGCCGGTTGCACCGTTGAGTTGAAGTAGGCCAGCCCTATACGGGCAAACAGATGGAAGAAGAAGAGCCACCGATCCTCGAGCCCACCGAAGATGTTGTCGGTGATAGATCAGGGAAGAAACTCCTCTACACCCGGAAGGATGGAATGTTGGGTTCCATTTTCTTCGACCCGAATTCAGTGCAACTCACCTCAACCCGGGCGGTCGTCAGCCCCTACGGCACCAATGAGGAATACGCCATTCTTCTGAAAAGAATCCTGAACCCGGAAGTATTAACCCGTGAGGTAAAACAATTCACTAAAGCAGATGCAGAGGAGGAACCTCCTATTCTGGAGCCCAACCAATTCATTGTTGGCAGCAGATCAGGCAAGGAACTCCTCTATACCCGGAAGGACGGAAGCCGGGGAGTGATTTACTTCGACCCGAATTCAGTACAGCTCACACCAACACGGGCGGTTATCAGCCCTTATGGAACGGATGAAGAATACGCCATCCTGAGGAATAAAATCCTGAACCCGGAAGTGCTTGATGAGATTCGGGCTGTGCCTGACCCGCCCAAACCGTGGGCCTCAGCTGAGTTTGAGCCGGGTATGCGAGTTGTTATCGAGGAAGTCCCGCTCGATTCCTACGAGGCCGCGCAAATCATGCGCAAACTCAAACCGGATCTCGGTCCCTTCGAAATCCTGGAATCCCTGAAGTACAATCACGAAACAATCCTGCAGGGATATGACGAACCTCAGGCCAAGGATATCAAGGAAGACCTTGAAGACGCTGGCTGTACTGTATATCTGCAATCGATTATTCCCGAAAGAGAACCCCAGCCTGGACCTCTTGTTGCTGAACCCGGCATTCAAATCGCCCGACCGCCGACCGAGACCGAGTTCGCCCTAATCCGCAATGCCAGGGATAACCAGTATGATTCAATCAAGGCCCTCGTTGAATCGGCTCCACTTGAGCTCAACGCAAGAGATCAGTCTGGCAGACCCCTGATTTTCAGAATGCGATCCCCGCAAATAGTGGGGCTTCTGATCGATCACGGAGCCGATATCCATGCCCGGGATATGCAGGGAAACACCATCCTGCATCAGGGCGCCATGCAGACAGATGTGTGCCAGATGCTGATTCAGTTTGGTGTTGATATTGATGCGCGCGGTGAAGACGGGCACACCCCACTTACCCGGGCCGCGCAGTTGAGATTGTATCCATTAACCAAGACCCTGGCTGAACAAGGAGCCGATATTCATTCCAAGAATGACCTTGGAGAAGTCGCACTTCAGCTGGCCGAAAGACATCAAGACAGTGAAGGGAATAAAATTGCAGACCTGCTTCGCCAATACGGTGCAGGACCCCAACCGGTCCCTCAAATTGGCCGTCCACCGACCGAGGAAGAGTTTGGAGAAATCCGTTGGGCCGATGAATCTAATTCAGAGGAAATTGAAAAGCTGATCAGGGCAGCCCCTATCGATGTAAACGCACGCGATAAATCCGGCATACCACTGGTAGGTGGTGTTCAGTCGCCCAGAATTCTAGGCTTTTTAATAGACCAAGGCGCGGACATTCATGCAAAAGGCTTGCATGGACGTTCCATTCTGCACGGCTTCAAAAAACACGGAGCTAACCTAAACCCGGATGTCTGCAAAATGTTGATTCAGTTTGGAGCTGATATTGATGCGCGGAGCGAACAGGGCCAAACCCCACTCATCTGTGCAGCCCAATCTGGAAAATATGAGGTGGCTAGAATCCTAATCGAAAGTGGGGCCGATATTCATGTGAGTCCGGAACATGGAAGAACGGCGCTGGAAGAAGCCCGAGACCATCGCTTTTATGGCGTCTCTGCCTCGGAGGTCAAAGCCCGGGACGGCTGTGCCAAAATAGCTGCCCTCTTGCACGAACTGGGTGCCGGAACTGAACCCGCTCTCAAAACCGGCCGTCCGCCGACCGAGGATGAATTCTATAAAATCCGATGCGCTGAAAACCCGGAGGATTTTTTTAGAGTCGACGAATTATTCAAAACTGCCCAAATCGATATCAATGCGTGCGACCAATTGGGAAACCCAATTTTTTTCCAAGTTCGCTCACCTGAAATATTAGGGCTTTTGATGGACCAAGGTGTTGATATTCTCTCGAACAACGCCAGTAAGGAAAATGCTCTTCATTATTGTCACCGTGAAGTATCCCCGGATGTTTGTGAAATGCTGATCCAATTTGGAGTCGATATAAATGCCGTAGATGATCAAGGCGAAACGCCGCTTATTCGTGCCGCAGCAATGGGGAATTATACGATCGCAAAGAAACTGATCGAGCATGGTGCGTATATCAACTACAGGACACCTTATGGTGAAACAGCGCTATTGGCTGCTGAAAACAACCTGTGGAAGAATAAATCCCATAGTACAGATCGGGCCGAAGATTGCCCAAAAATCGCCGCCCTCTTGCGTGAGAATGGTGCCACTTAAAGTGTCACCCTTGTCACTAATCTTTCCTTTTCGTCACAATCCCGTTGTCTACACTGCGCCGCGTGAGTGAATTCACTGCAGAACTGGTTGGCACCTTTCTCCTCATCCTGCTGGGGGGAAGCGTGAATGCAAATGTGAATCTGAAGAAAACCACCGGCCATGACTCAGGCTGGATTTTGACTTCTGCCGGCTGGGGTGTATCAGTGGCAATCGCAATATATGCAGTGGTCAACTTCTCCG
>CAZHJW010000193.1:0-4112 GCA_964533265.1 uncultured Pedosphaera sp. | reverse complement strand
GTTAGGGCAGCGGCTTGGCTCGAATTGCCCGCCAAGTCCAGAGCAGTAACCGATATGACCTCCGGGAAACTTTTTCCTGCTCTCAACAGTGCCATTCTTTGTTGTCCGGGCATTAATTTAGATATCCACCGATTATCAGCTTTCACCTGGAACAACCACCAGCGAATAGGTTCTGTATCGGTTGTTCGCCAATTGATCCGGATCATTTCACGGGCCTTGTCCCATTTGGCAAAGACTGCAGGAGTCTTGGGGGGGCGATTATCCAACCATGGTGACGCGGGCACAAGAGCGGGGTGAGTGTAGGTACGGGTGATTAGTTGGGTGCCCAGATTATTGCGGTTATCGGCTAACGCACTGAGGTTCCAGTGAATGTTGCCGGTGGTTCCACGATGTTTTCGGGTGAGGCCAATTTGTTTAATGATTTCTGATGCGGGCCACGGGTCGACTTTCGCGGAGTTGTTGCCGGGCCAGAGATGACGGCTTTTTGGGTTTTGCTCATGCCACCATTGCATTAGCACCGGATAGCTTTGGTCTTTATCATTAATCTGCCAGTAAAGCTGTGGAGCGCAATAGTCCAGCCAGCCTTCACGCAGCCAGAGTCGAGCGTCGGCATAGAGTTCATCATAGGCATCAAGGCCCTTAATTTGTTTGGGGTAACCCGGCCTCCAGATGCCAAAGGGGCTGATCCCGAACTTGACATGCGGCTTCACCTTATGGATTCCAGCATGAATCCGTTTGATAAAATTATTGATGTGCATCCTTCGCCAGTCTTTGCGGCTCATCTTTGTCTTGGATTTATTCCAGCTTGCTTCATCTGGGAATGAGGTGCGTTTACTGTCAGGATAGGGGTAGAAATAATCGTCGATGTGAATGCCATCCACATCGTAACGCCGTGTGACATCCAGAATGACCTGTAGCGAATGGTTGGCCGCAGCGGGTTCAGCCGGGTCCAGCCACTGAAAGCCATGGTAGCTCTTTACGAGTGAAGGGTTCGTGCGGCTGATGTGATTAGCGGCCGAAGACCCCTTCGCCCCCTTGTAACGTGCACGGTAGGGGTTGAACCATGCGTGCAGCTCTAGGCCTCTGCGGTGTGCTTCATTAATAGCATAGGCTAAAGGATCCCATGCGGGCACAGGAGCTTTACCCATTTTGCCAGTGAGATATTCGGACCAAGGTTCCAGTTTTGATGGGTAGAGTGCGTCGCAGGCCGGGCGTACCTGAAAGATGAGGCAATTGAGCTTGAGCCGGGCGGCAGTTTCAATGAGCTCAAAGAGCTCTTTTTTTTGGTTGGCAACAGGAAGGCCGGGCTTCGAAGGCCAATCGATATTGTTGACCGTAGCAATCCATGCCCCCCGGAATTCTCTGGAAAGAGAGGGAACGGCAGCTTTATCAGAAGTCCGATAGACTACTTCAGCTCCCAATAGTGGCAGGGTCACGCCAATAAAACCCGCCAAAATGAAAATCCTTCCGCACACAAAATGATTAATGAGGTTCCTTGGACGCGGGTACAAGCGTGATTTATCAAGGAAAGAGCACTTTCCATTTGAATTGAAAAAATAAGGAAAATATGGCAAATCTCTCTGCTCCCTTGAACTGGACCGATAAAACCTATTTTTGTTGCGCAGTAACGCTATATGGCTTTGCGATGATCTATTCGCTTTTTCTCTGGCGAAAAGGATTTCAGCGGGATGATTGGGCGGTATATGGGGTTATTGGAGCTGGATTGGTATTGCATACCATTGCAATGGCTCAGCGTGGTTTTTCCCTTCAACAATGTCCCATCACCAATTTATATGAGGCTACAGCTTTCATCATGTGGGCGATAGTTGTTGGATATCTTATTGTGGGTCTTTGGCAAAGGTTTCGGTTCGTTGGAGCCTTTGCTTCCCCGCTTCTTTTTGTGTTGGGCGTTTTCGCGCTGTTTCCGGATATGGATCCGGAGTTGGCAGTAGGTAAACATCAGTTTTCAGGGGCACTGAGCAGTCTTCACAAGGCGCTCTTACTACTTTCATTTGGAGGCTTCGGGCTGAGTGCGGTTGGGGCGGTGATGTATTTGACTCAGGAAAATGATCTGAAGTTGCACAAGTTTAGAGCCATCCTGTCTAAGCTGCCCTCTTTGGAACGCCTGGAAAAAGTGATGACTCTTATATTATGGGTAGCCTTTGCGTTGCTGACTGCAGGATTGCTGGCTAGCAGTGCCTATTTACACGCTACAAACGAGGTATGGTTTAAGCCTGATCCAGAAATGCTATGGACTCTGGGGGTATGGGCCTTTTATCTGATTTTACTGGTGCTCCATAAGCGTCACGCACAAACGGGAAAACGTTTTGCGTGGGGGGCGCTCGGCAGTTTTCTCTTTGTGATGTTAACTTTTTGGGGTGTGTACCTGTTGTCTCCGCTCCACCAAGCCCCCGCCAACTGATGTCCATAGTCTGCCTCGGTCTCAATCATCGAACTGCACCCATCACAGTGCGAGAACGATATTCGTTGGCAGACAGTCAATTACCTGAGTTGCTGATTAAGCTGTTCAAGGAAACGAGTGCGGAAGAGGCGGTGATTCTCTCCACTTGTAATCGCGTGGAAATATATGCTGTGAGCAACGGCCTTCCACAACACTTGCTTAATGAACTGCGGGTATTTCTCATTGGGGAAGAGGAGGTTGAAGGGGATGATATCCTTTATGAACATGCTGGCGAGGCGAGTGTGGTGCATTTGTTTAAGGTAGCCAGTGGTTTAGATTCCATGGTGTTGGGTGAGACGGAAATTCTAGGGCAGCTGAAAGGGGCTTATCAGATCGCACTGGAGAGTAAGGCTACCGGGGGGCATTTGAACAAGGCTTTCCAAAAAGCGTTTAACACGGCGAAACAAATTCGTACCGAGACCAATATTCAAAGAGGCAGTGTATCTGTTGCCAATGTGGCGGTGGAGTTAGCGGGGAAAATATTTGACCAACTGGAACACCGTACGGTGATGGTGATTGGGGCGGGAGATACCAGTGAGAAAACCGCCCGGGCACTTCTTAGCCGTGGAGCCAAGAGTGTGATTGTGTCCAACCGCTCCTTTGAGCGGGCTGAAGCTCTGGCTGATGAGCTCGGAGGCAAGGCGGTGGGTTTTGATCATTGGCAATCTGATTTAGCGATAGTGGATATAATTATCAGCAGCACAAGCGCTCCACATTATGTCATTGACCGCAAGAAACTGGAGCCATTACAGGCAACTCGGCAGCATCGACCTTTATTGCTTGTGGATATTGCTGTGCCTCGTGATATCGAGCCTGAGGTCAATTTCATGGAGGACATTTATCTCTATAACATCGATGATCTTCAGGCTATTGCTGATAGTTACCTGCATCTACGGAAGGAAGAAATTGCCAAGTGTGAATCTATTGTGAATGGAAAGGCAAAAGAGCTCCTTGAATCGCAGTCTTATTCGCCAAGTGATCGTCAGGATTCGAAAACGCCCACTGCTGGCACTGAGCCGATTGTTAATTGATGCCTGAAAAGCCTGTCATTATCGCTACTCGAGGTAGTGCGTTAGCTTTGACACAGGCGAACCTCATTTATGATGCTTGCCGAGAGGTTTTTCCTCGATTGGCCTTTGAGATAAAGATCATCAAGACCACCGGCGACAAGTTGCAGACTGCGTCGCTCACCAAGGCAGGTGATTCCATTCCAAAAGGATTATTTACCAAGGAGTTGGAGGTGGCCTTGGTTAGGCAAAATGCAGATTTGGCAGTGCACAGCCTTAAGGATCTGCCTACTGGATTGCCTGCCGGGCTTAAGTTGGGGGCAACTCCCAAGCGTGAGGATGTGCGTGATGTTTTAATATATAAAAGTGAGGCAGGCTTTTCAGGAAAACTTTCACAGATCAGGGAAGGTGGGCTCATTGGCACCAGCAGCACTCGTCGCGAGGCGCAATTGCGTGTGGGTAGGCCCGATCTCCGGTTTACGGAAATTCGAGGCAATGTCCCTACGCGTTTGGAAAAACTGGCCGAGAACGATGATTTAGATGGAACCGTCCTCGCGGCAGCAGGACTCAATCGATTGAATTTTATCATTTCAAGTGACGGTTTATTAGAAGGCGATGCGGTGCCTAATGGGATACGCGCTGTA
>CAZHJW010000192.1:0-4131 GCA_964533265.1 uncultured Pedosphaera sp. | reverse complement strand
CCGGCCGGTTACGTCGGCCAATGAGTTTTAAAAACTCAAGCTTTGCAGCGGCAGACACCGTGGGAGCACCATGTATGGCCACCCACATGGTTCCCAAATCATCAGTGAAGGCATTCATCACGGCCGCTTCAATCCACTTATCCCCACCGGCCTTGCCCAGAACCATTCCCAGCGCCAGTGTTTTGGAATCACTATTGGGCAAACGCGAAGCAGTCAGTGCCAGTTGATAGAGCACGCGCTTATCCGATTGACTTACCTGTGCATACACCGTGTGCCTTATCTCTGTCTGATCGGCAAAATCCTCAGCCAAAATCATCGCCTGTACCCTTACTTCGGGTTTGGTTTTTTCCATGGCTTGAAGGACATGTTCTTTTTCGAGTGCACCCAGTCCGCGAAGAGCCCAGAGTGCATGGATTTGACCCAACGGGCTCTCCCGGTTCGCAGCCAGTTTCACTAATGCAGAGACAATTGCCTTATCTTGCCGTTCATAAATCAGGCGTGAAGCACATTCACGCGTCCAGCCATTGGCATGAGCCAGAAGCCCAACCAATTGAGCGGTCTTTACACTACCAGGCAAAGCGCGCTGAGGAGGCTTAAAACCCTTGGGAGCAATACGCCAAATACGCCCTCGGTCATTGCCGCTATCCAGATCGAGATATTTCTTGATGCTCTCGGGAATAGACCACGGATGCTCAATGGTCTCGCGGTACATATCGGCCACATACAGGCAACCATCGGGTGCATTGGCAAACTGCACGGGGCGAAACCAGTTATCGGTGCTGGCGGTAAATTCACGCTTGGCTTCATCCTCAGGCCTTCGTGCAACCGGCTGGATTTCTTTGTATTGGAGAAGCTTCCGGTGGATGAGGTTACTCCCGGTATCAGCAATGAAGGCGTTGCCTTTGAAATCCTCACCCAAGGCGTCCCCCCGGTAGATGGTGATCCCAGTAGCTGCAGTAAAATAACCCGACACACGACCGCCCCCTTCCACCGGGCCACGCACCGCCTTGGCCACACGCCAGCGCGTGCGCACAATGCGCCAGGGTTCATCGGGGCTCAGGCGAAAGACCGGTGCTGAACCGCCATCTACAGCCACACCCACGCGTTGAGATGGCATGGCATAGTGTTTATTGCGCCCCGCATAACGCGAGGGATACATAAGAGCCATGATGTGGCTTGAGTTACTGCAAATAAACAGCCGCCCATAATCATCAAAGCTCATGCCGTGCTGGGCAGAACTCCCTTCACTGCGAAGTTCCATGGTGCGTGGGTTAAAGGAAAAATTGCGGCCACTTAAGGAAACCGTTTTACCGGTTTTATCCTTAACCTTACCCCCCATGGAAGAAGTGGCTCCGTGAATGCGGTTATCCAGTCCCCAACGAAAGCTGTTGAACATGGCCTGTACATTTAGCCGGGACCTCCCGGTGCCAAAACCTTCAAAGACCGTGCGATTGATGTCCGCCTTCCCATCACCATTGGTATCCTTGAGATAGAGAATCTTCGGGGTCACTCCCACGAACACACCTCCATCATAAGCAATTACTGCGGTGGGCCAGGCAAGGCCCTGGGCAAAAATAGTGCTCTTATCAAACTTCCCATCGTGATCAGTGTCCTCAAGCAGGCGGATTCGCCCCGCGTTCGCATCCTGATGCTCTGAGTATCCGATCATTTCCACGACATAGAGACGGCCCATCGCATCAAAGCTCATGGCAATGGGATCGGCCACCAACGGTTCTGCCGCTGCCAACTGCAGATCATATCCTTCCTTTACCGTTAAGGTCTTGCGCGCGTCCTTGGGCAGGGTATGGGGAATACGAGGCAGTTCCTTGGGGTCAGGCTCAGGCTCGGCAGCTAGAAGCGTTAGCGCAGGAAAAAGGAAGAGCAAAAGTATTTTCATGGCTTCGAACCAAAGGGTAAAGAGCTAGACACCGATGCCAAGCGTTTTCATGTTGCCAAAGGCATATATTGAAGGACACTTACCTCATGCATAGCCCGCTTTCACGCCGCCAGTTCCTTGGCTCCACTACTGCTGCACTTGCCACCGGTTCTTTGCTGCACGATGCAGTGGCTGCAGACAAGGAACCCATCATTGATATCCACCAGCACACCCATTATCACGGACGCACCGATGAAAAAATGCTCAGCCATCAAAGAGCCATGGGGGTCACCACTACCATTCTTTTGCCCTCCGGCACACCGGTAAAACGCCCCTCCACTCATGATGGACGCAGCAACGGATTGGCAGCCAAGACCGGCGGCAATGACACAGTGATGGCCATGGCCAAGAAATATCCCAAGGAATTTATATTTGGCGCCAATGAAGTGCCTGACCTACCCGGCATGCAAAAGGAACTGGAGAAGTACCTAAAAGCCGGAGCGGTCATTATTGCCGAGCAAAAGTTCAAGGTGCCCTGCGACTCCAAGTACGTGTGGTCAGTAGCCGAGGTGGCACAGGAATTCGGTGTGCCTGTGCTCCTGCATTTCCAGCATAACACCTACAATCTGGGCATTGAAAACTTCCACCGAACACTGGAGAAATTCCCAAAGGTGAACTTCATCGGCCACGCGCAAACATGGTGGGGCAATATCGACAAGAAACATGACCAAAAAGTGATGTACCCGCAGGGCAATGTCACCCCCGGTGGTATCACTGATCAACTGCTTTCCAATTACAAGAACATGTATGGCGACCTTTCTGCCGGGTCCGGGCTCAATTCACTAATCCGTGATGAGAAACATACCAAGGGATTCTTCGACCGACATCAGGATCAACTGCTTTATGGCAGTGACTGTGCTGATGCAATCGGCCGCGGCAACGGCTGTCAGGGCAGTCGCACCATCGCCGCGGTACGTCGCATTTCCTCTTCAAAGAAAATTGAGCGAAAGCTGCTCTACGAAAACTCAAAGAAGCTATTTAAGCTATAAAATTAAAGAAGCTCTCGAACCACCGAACCTTCAGGAAGCATCCGCATGCGCCGACCTTGCGCGACAAACTCGGCTTTTGGGTCCAGACCGAGCACGTGATAAACCGTTGCGGCGAAGTCCGCAATCGACACCGGACGATCAATAGGCACAGCTCCATGCTTGTCACTGGCCCCAATCACTCGACCCGTTTTGATTCCACCCCCACCCATGGTAAGACTGAAACAATCGGCCCAATGATCCCGGCCCGGCCCGCGCTTATCCTGATTAAGTTTTGGAGTGCGACCGAATTCACCGGCCGTGATTACGAGTGTGGTATCGAGCATGCCCCGGTCATCCAAGTCATTGAGCAGTGCGGAATAAGCGCTGTCATAAATCGGAAGTTGCTGGTCCAAGTGAGGAAAAATTCCCCAGTGATGATCCCATGCATAAATGCCCGTATCCTTGTAGCCCTGAATGGTAACAAACCGTACCCCTGCCTCGACCAACCTTCGTGCCAACAGCATTCCCTGACCAACATTGTTGCGCCCGTAGGCCTCACGCAACTTGTCGGATTCTTGGGACAGATCGAAGGCTTTTTTAGCCCTGGTCGAAGTGGATAAGCTCAAGGCCTGTTCGGTAAAGGCATTATGAACGCGGGCAAACTCCAGTTGTTTCTCTCGACTTGCCTGAAAAACATCGAGCGATTTCAAAAGATTCTTGCGACCAGCCAACCGGCTGACATCCACATTTTCAGCCATATCAAAAGTCGGTACGGAAAAATCCTTAGCATTGGGATCGTCCTTAATCAGGAAAGGATCATAGGCACGGCCCAGGTATCCGCCGTAACCGGGAGCGCTATGTGCCGGATGTTTCATGTCCCCCAAATGCACGAAGGGCGGCACCGGTGCCTGCTGTTTCTGCTGAAGGCTCAGTACCGCGCCAATACCCGGCGCCTGCAGATTCTTATCGCGCGGATTACCACACATAATGTCCACATCCCCTTCTCCATGCTTGGAACAAAAGGATTGCATGGAACGAATCAGGGAAAATTTATCAGCGCATTTTCCCAGTTTGGGCAATTGATCACTCAAGTGAAGTCCGGGAACATTGGTGCGGACAGGATTGTATTTCCCACGAATTTCCTCAGGCGCATCGGGCTTCATATCATACATGTCTAGGTGACTCGCACCGCCCTGAAGAAACATGAAGATGACATTGATCTGCTTG
>CAZHJW010000191.1:0-4137 GCA_964533265.1 uncultured Pedosphaera sp. | reverse complement strand
TTTCACAAGCCTTTTTTTCCTCAAAAGAGAAATTTTGTTTCCCCAGCTCTTTTGGTGGGGAAACGATCTCGTTGAAGTGGGCAGAACTAGGAAATCATCCGGACCAGTTCACGGGCTTTTTCGTCAGCCTCCTCAAGCATTAAGTCGAGTGCTTCCTCGCTCACCTCATGCTGGGCAAGAACCTGTTCCTTGAAGCGTACGCGCCAAGCCTCGTCGTCCTCCTCAGGAAGGTCGCTCACGTAATATACAGGGTCTGGACGCAATTCGCTTTCCGGCTCATTTTGTGAGCTGATCGCAGCCCCAATATCTTCGGGCAATTCCCACTCATTGCAGACCAGTGCACCTAATTCGGCATGATCCCAGCCAAATTTTTCCTGTTCGATCTCGTGCAGTGGCTTTTCGTTTTCGGAGGAAGCTTCATAAACGTCGGCATACTCGTTACCCTTGCTCGCGGCTATGATCGGCACGCTAAAGTCCTGTAGAAAACCAGCAGAGAAACAAAGCCCTGCCTTCGAAGGGGTCGTCAGGTCAGCCAATCCGCGGGCTATTACAGCCCGAAGACCAGCGCGCTGCCAGAAGGCATCCATGTCCACGTAACTTGGGACATTCTTCGGCGCAGCCATTTTTGCCCCCACAATCATGACCACACGCTCTAACTCCGACTTACCTAGCATGGTAACTGCATGGTCGAGGTCTTTGATTGGTGTTTTTGGCGCATAGGCAAGGGAGTTCACCAAACGCATCACCCGTGAGGTAAGATCCGCATCCATACTCATCACTTCGGCGATATCGGCGGAGGTAGCTTTTGGATCACGCAGCCGACTTAAGGTTTCAAAAATGGTTTTGCGAAACCGCGGCAGTTCATAGTCACCCAGAATTTCATGTAATCGTACTTGAGGATCCTGTTTTTTGAAGAAGGAGAACATTATTCAGTTGCCGCGCGTGGCGAATTTGGTAGCCAGAATAGATAGAAGTGCCCCCAAGCCAAGGTACCCGATACTAATATGAATAATCAGAACAATCTGCCCGGCAGTTGTTTGCGGTGCAACATCTCCGTAACCCAGCGTGGTGAACGTCACAACACTATAGTATAAATAAGGAATAAACCCACCTGGCAATCCTCCTTCTCCAATATTTTTCAAGTGACTTGCGAGAGGTTCCCCAGGTGGCATCCATGTGTCCATGCCCCAGTAGATGACCGCAAAAAGTAGGATATTAATAGCCAGAAATAATCCCCAACGGGTCATGCTCCGACCGCAGTTTGAAGTAACGTTCCATATCCAATACAACGCTTTATGCAAATTATCTTGATGGCGAAATTCGTGGAGAAAATTCTCGTCAATGACATGTCTGCGAACTAGGTAAGCACCCGAGAAATCAATCTCACGAATATCAGCTCCGATCCAGTTGGCCCTCATGTAACTACGCATATCACGCAGCTGACACCCTTTCATGCTGGCGTTTAGAAAAACGGCTCCCTCTACATTTGTTTCCCGCAAATCCACACTCTCCATGTCTGCCTGAGAAAAATCCGACTGCTCCAAATCCGCGCCATAAAAACGGCTGCGCGCCAATTTGGTTGCTCTAAGATCAGAATGACGCACTTGAGCCTCCACGAAAGTTGCGTCTTCCATTCGTGCATCAAAAAAATTGGCTGACGTAATTATGCTCATCCCAAACCCGGCCTTCGCCGCCGAACAACCTGATAAATTTGCACCTCGGAAGGTTGCTCCAAGAAACTCCGCACCATCCAATGTTGCCTTGTATAAAACAGCCCCACTAAAATCAGCACCCAGACATTTCGATCCGGATAAATTGCACCGGCTCATCTCACAGTCTGAAAAGTCAAACCCAGCTAAATCCAAGTCAGACAAATCTAAATCGGTAAGTTTTAAGCCCTTGAGATTTTGGTGCTCCTTCTTTGCTGACTGGCCTAGCTCTTGGGCCTTCCGTATTGCTGAAACAATCTCTCTGGGTGATTCGTTATCCATTTGAATAAGGACATCCAAGTCCCTCCCTTCAATGTAAACTATCTGTAGTAAGCCTATATTCTCAAGCAAAATGCACGTTGCCACATCTGTCGGTGGGACATAAACTTGCCCTGTGTCCGGAAACCCAAGCCAGAGTGCCGAGGATTATCTAGAGCGGATTCACGAACTCATTGAGAGTAAAGGTACCGCGCACGTGGCCGATATCGCCCTGTCTTTGGGGGTTGGCCAACCCAGTGTGACCAGTATGGTGCAAAAACTCTCTGACGAAGGCTATTTGCACTATGAAAAATACCGAGCCCTAACCCTTACTGAAGCTGGTCGTTCTGTCGCTGAACGTATTCGCGACCGTCACAATGTACTGGCTGACTTTTTTACCCTCTTTGACTTGGACGACGAAACTCAGGCACGCGATATTGAAGGGATCGAACACCATCTCAGCTTGGACACTCTAAATACTCTAGCCGACCTTACTGCGTTTTTTGGAAAAAACCCCGAATTGCTCGCCTCCTTCAAAGCCAAACGTCCAAGTCAAAATAGGCGCCAAACAAAACACCGTGAGTTGGATTGACATCACCGTCCCAGTGAGAAACGGCATGGTGCATTGGCCTGGCGATCCGGCTTTTGAGGCGCGCCTTAAGAAAACCATCGGGGATGAGAATAATAGCCCCTGCAACCTTACCCACATGAAAATGAGTGCGCATACCGGCACTCACATGGATGCCCCTCGACACTTTATTGCTGAGGGTGCCACCATGGAAACACTACCCATTGATGCAGTGATGGGGCCCTGTCGAGTGATCGAAATCAAAGACCCTGTCGCTATTACCTCAGCCGAGCTGAAACAACACGATTTGAAACACGGCGAACGCATCTTGTTCAAGACTCACAACTCCAAACAGAACTGGCAGTCTGATCACTTCGATGAAGATTTTATTTACATCGCGCAGGACGGCGCACGGCACATTACTGAACGTGGCGTGATGACCGTAGGGGTGGATTATCTCAGTGTGGGCGGCTACAAAAAAGACGGAGTCGAAACACATGTGGAACTGCTCGGCGCAGAAGTGTGGGTCATCGAAGGACTGAACCTTGCTGAAATTGAATCTGGGGAATATGACCTCGCTTGTCTGCCTCTTAAGCTCGTTGGGAGCGATGGTGCGCCAGCCCGTGCCATTCTTCGCCCACGATGATGCGCATTCTGGTTCTTGGTTGCGGCTACGTCGGTCTGCCTCTGGCGCAGGAACTTGTACGATTAGGGCACGAAGTACATGCCGCCCGCCGAAGTCCATTTAGTGCCAATGGAATAACCACGCATCAGGTTGATGTTACCCAACGTGATTCCTTCGGCTCTTTACCCCGCGAGTTCGACTGGGTTTTTCTAACCGCATCCTCTTCACGCGGGGACGCGATGATGCATCGTGCCGTGTTTATTGATGGAACACATAATTTACTCAATTGGCTCGGCAATTCACGTGCGCGGGTGCTTTTCACCAGCAGCACCAGTGTCTACCCTCAAACCAACGGCAACTGGGTTGACGAAAAATCCCCCGAGAAACCATCTACTGGAACAGCGCAGCATCTTGCTCAAGCCGAGGAGATGTTAATAGAATCTGACCACTCCTGCACCATCCTGCGTGTCTCGGGTATTTATGGGCCCGAACGAGGGCACCTTTACCGCCAATTCCTTAGAGATGAAGCTGTAATAAGTGAAGCCGGGAAACGTTGGATGAATATGATTCACCGCGAGGATGTCATCGGAGCCATGCTTGCCGCGATAGAAACTGAACCGGGTGTTTACAATGCAACCGATGACGAGCCGGTCACGCAGAGTGTTTTCTTTCAATGGCTAGCCGGACGCCTCGGCAAATCGATGCCTCCGACAGGCAAAGCGGTGCAAGGTAAACGGGCATTTACCAATAAACGCGTCAATAATGAAAAGCTCAAGGCAGACGGCTGGACTCTCAAGTACCCCACTTTTCGTAAAGGGTATGAAGATTTAATCCGTGAAGAACAGGGGGAACTCTAGGCCCGTCTCTACCCGACACGGAATGAAATTCGCGCAATCATATTGGGCCCAAACGCATGTTGAAGGCGCTGTAATATTTCATGACGCCGATACCGCACAATCTCGCTGAGCCAAACGTTA
>CAZHJW010000190.1:0-4143 GCA_964533265.1 uncultured Pedosphaera sp. | reverse complement strand
CCGAAGTTCGAGGTGATTATATTCCTGCATCCGTTCGATAAATGCATCGCCAAGGAAAGTAACCCGGTCACCGTCCTTAAGTTCGAAGTCAGCCGATTGTATGGAACTCACGCTGAAAACTTGTGCGAGAACAAAGACGCTAAAGATAAGTCTCATAATCTAGTGTTTCTTTTTTAGAATAGAGAGAATAGTTTTTGCCATCACTCTTGCTCCAACAGCATTGGGGTGTATTTTATCAGGGAACATTTCGGGTTTGTTAGAAAGGGCCTGATAAAGGTCCACAATGGGCAATTTGGTGTCTTTTGAAACCTTACGAATGATTGGGATAACATCCCCCGTCACAGTCTTTTCATTGATACCCCACCGAGTTTGATAAACCGGTGCCGGCAAACAGAGGTAGATGAAAGGCTTGTTAGCCAGTTTCTGAAAATGAGCGATCATCGACAAGAGATCTGCTTCAAATTCATCACCTACCTTACCCCAGTTTTGAGGCTTGGTGTCATTGGTTCCTAGTTTGATAATGACGATATTCGGAGCAAATTTAGTAGCTTCTTCAAAAGCTTTAAGCCGCCAGTAAGGCTTGTCTCCCTTCCTAAGCAATGTAGCCCCGTTCACTCCAAAATTACGAACGGAGTATTTCTTTCCAAGTAAATCACCTAACACTTTAGGGTAACAGTTCTTCGCTCGATCACGAATCGCAGCTCCATAGGTAATACTGTCGCCCACGCAAGCAATTCGGGTGATGGAATCAGCCAAACTGAAAAATGTGCTGACGAAGAGAAAAATGCAAAAAAAAGCCTGTTTCATGGCAAAAATTAGTCGCAAATCAAACCGTTTTTATCTTCATCATGCAAGCAGTTTGGAAGAATTATAAACAAATCTCATGGCGATTAGGATTGAATTCCCCACCATTTCTTGTAGCATTTTCTCTGTGACCTTTTTCCCCCACGCCCAGCTGGGCGTCCTAGGCGCGTTGTCGTCTGCCCCCAGCCAAAACACACTAGATTGGGTGGCCCTGCTGATGCTTGGTTTGTTCTTGGGCATTCTTTTGGTCTCAGGTGGGTTTTACTATATGACCCGGCGGCAGATTGACCAAATGAAGCGTGAAAAAGTATTAAGCCAACCACCACTAAAGGACTTAATCCCCAGCAGTCTTGATTTACCCGAACAGTGGTTGGCCATCCGCAGTAGCAACGTTGCCGCTGTTCAGGAAACGTTGGGCCTTTCCAATCCGCGCCGTTGTTCATGGGAAGATGGCTTCGCCATTTCCGGTGTCGAAAGGCTTTTTATCTCGCCACCGGTTAAAGGCTGGATTCTTGTGGTTGGCCCGGCCCTGCCGGCACCTGAAGAAGACGTTGATTTCTGTTTCCATTTTATCAGTCACATCAGCAAGCGTTTAGGTCATGTGCAATTCTTTAGCCTGAATAGCGCCTTGAGCCATCATTGTTGGGTACGTGCCCATACCGGAAAAGTGGAACGTGCATATGCCTGGTGTGGAGAAACCCATTGGAACCAGGGGAGTATGACGCCTGAGGAATCTGTATTGGGAATGGAATGCCATAAATATGGTGATTCTATTGAGGATTTGGATTTCCAACAAGTCAACGGCCTCAACAACAATACGGCTAACATATCACAATTAGCCGCGCGCTGGAGTTTGAATCCAGCAGCACTCAATCCCGAAATCTTTGCTAAGAGTGTGGGTATCACTGGAGAGTTGTTCCCCGCACCCTCAGAACCCGAAACTGATTAATCGGCGCCAAGCGCCAACACTTTATCTAATTATGTCATTTGAACTGGCACTTAAGGAAATTGAAAAATCATTTACCGCCGACGACGGTATCGAAATGCAAATCCGGCCACTTGAGCAAGGAGATGAAAAGGCCCTACTCGGGTTTTTCAAGAACCTCCCTCAGCCCGAGTTAATGTTCTTTAAACACCGGGTCACCGACTCGGAAGTCATCAAGGCGTGGTGCGAGAATATTGAATTGCACTCCCGCCTTCCATTACTGGCCATTCACGAAGGTAAAGTTATCGCTGTTGCTTCCCTTCTTCAAAATAAGGGAGGATGGAAACGTCATATCGGCCGTATTAGCAGTAGCGTATTACCAAAATACCGCCAAAAAGGGATTGCCGGCAAACTTGTGCAGGAACTGATAGATGTTGCACGTATGGCCGGTTTGCAGAAGATCGAAGCCGAATTTATTGATAAGCAAGAGGGCACCCAAAAAATGTATGCCCTACTCGGCTTCACTCATCTCGTAGAACTTGAGGACTACGTTCAAGACATGCAGGCCATCAATCACGATTACGTACTTATGGGGATGGACCTCAAGACCGATGAGGAATACGCAGGCATGGGCTGATGCCTGCTGAACCACCTCCTGACACTTGCGGCCATTGCGGGGATCCCATTCCATCGGATGCATCTGCCTGTCCCGAATGTGGCGCAGACGAAGATACGGGTTGGGAAGATGATTGTTCATCGGATTTAGGGCTTTCGGATGAAGACTTCGACTATGACGAGTTCGTCAAACAAGAATTCGGAGAAAGCGATAATCCCAATGCCATACCACACGGTCTTCACTGGTTTTGGTGGTTTGTGGGTATCGGCCTGATTGCCGCGCTGGTCTTGATGTGGGCTTGAGTCCATTCACTCAGTCGCTATCCTTGAGCACATGCACATCCTGCTGCCTCTACTCCTGATCGGCACACTCCTGAAAGCAGAAGACTGGCCGCAATTCCTTGGCCCGCGAAGAGACGGCTCCTATCAAGGCCAAGCCCTTGCCTTATGGCCCGCCAACGGCCCGAAAGAAATCTGGCAAAAAACTATCGGTGCCGGATTCGCAGGCCCCGCAATCACCGATAACAAGTTGATCCTCTTTCATCGCATCAACAATCAGGAAACCATTGAATGCCTTAACGCTTCCACTGGGAAACCAATCTGGCGTGCGGCATACCCGGCCGATTACGTTGATGATTTCCGCTTTGATAACGGACCTCGCGCAGTACCCACAATCGCAAAAGGCAGAGTCTTCACTCACGGTGCCCACGGTAAGATTCATGGATGGGATCTCAAAACCGGGAAACGATTATGGTCACTCGATGCTCGTACACGTTTTAAGGCAGAAAAAGGTTTCTTTGGATTTGCCTGCTCACCGCTTGTCGTTAAAGACACCTTGCTAGTAAATATCGGTGGCAATAACGGAGCCGGGATTATTGGACTGGATACAAGTAGCGGCAAACTCCACTGGCAAGCCACCGATGAAACCGCGAGCTATGCATCGCCCATTCTTTCCACAATTAGGGCTCAATCGCATGCGCTTTTCTTCACCCGAAAAGGTCTTGTTTCTTTAAATCCAGCTAGCGGAAAAATTCACTTTAGCCATCCATGGCGGCCAAGCATGAACGCCAGCGTCAACGCATGCACTCCTATCGCTGTAGGTAATCTCATATTCGTCTCCACTAGTTATGGCAAAGGAGCAGCTGTGTTAGCCATCGAAGAGACCAAAACTAAAATACTTTGGACTGGAGACAAATCCATGAGTTGCCACTATTCCAGCTGCGTAACTCTTGACGGTTATCTCTATGGCTTTCACGGTCGCCAGGAAGCGGGAGCCGACTTACGTTGTATTGAGCTAAAGACAGGTCGCGTTCTCTGGAGCCAACCCGGATTACGCTCAGGTACTCTCACTCTGGCTAACAAGGAAATATTGGTCCTGACTGAGCGCGGTGAACTCATACGCATAGCCGCATCACCTAAAACCTTTAATGTTCTTCAACGCTCCAAAGTTACCCGTGAGGAGATACGCGCCTTCCCCGCGTTGGCTCAAGGCCGGTTTTATTTTCGTGGCAAAAAAAAACTGATATGCATCGATCTCAATGCTAAGTGAGTTTGCCTTGCGCACTTTCATTGCCTGATTATTCTTCCTAGACGCCAATGCAGCTTATGCCTCCTCTATCGCACATAAAAATAATCTGCATCCTTCTTCTGGGGAGTACCGGCTCAACACAGGCAGATGACTGGCCGCAATTACTCGGCCCGAATGCCAACAATGTCTCCAAAGAAACAGGGTTAATTGATTCATTCCCCAAGACAGGCCCAAAACAGATATTCGCTAAACGAATTGGAACCGGATATGC
>CAZHJW010000189.1:0-4151 GCA_964533265.1 uncultured Pedosphaera sp. | reverse complement strand
TAATTGCGCAGCTTCTGACGATTGTTGCCGCCTTGAAAGTTCAGGAATCCACGCGTGTGGAGAATTCCATTTTTGCTAACTTCAACAGTACCACGGCTCCGATTATATACCCTTTTTAATACAACAACCTTTCCACGGCCCATGTTAGTAAATGAGCCGGGATTTCCCCACATTTGCCCCCACTGCGACTGAGCCGTTTGTCTTTGCACTTGTAGTTGTAGTTGTAGTTGTAGTTGTTGGGGCCCCGGACGCAGAAACTCCACATTACCCGTCTGGGGCTGTGGGGCGGTACCTGGTTGACCATTTACTGTAAAGGCAACGTTTAAGGTGTATGTACCGCAAACCAGTCCTTGCGAAGGCACGGGGGCTCCATTCAGATTCCGGTTAAAGGAAATAGCAAACGTCGGAGGGTTGGCTCCATTCATGGTGCCCGTAGCGGTTCCGGTGGGCCCAACCGTATTACCGCCTGTAAAAGTAAAAGTTTGGACATGAGTATTACCCTGAACGGGCTGATATGTAACAGTTACAGTTGCAACCACAGTTGCATTGGCCGGCAAATTTGCATAAGTAAGTCCCCATCCCACTTGGGCGGTATTCTGCCACCCGCCACCTTGGGTTGTGCCAAATGCTGCAGTCTTGTATGGAACACCACCTGCTCCAGTTTGAGTTGCTGTAAGGATGGCCGTAGCCTGCTGGGCGTACGTACATAGCTCTCCCAGGAAAAACGCCAAAAACAAAATGGACAGCAGCCGGTTCATTAGTGGATTTGTTATTAAAGGCAATGGACTATCCCCTTGTCAAAGGAAGACACGCCCACGCTGATACCTTTATCTCGGCAATTTATCCTGAATCTTTAGGTTTTTTTGCCCGGTAAAACCGACTCGGGCATCGACAGGATCCCCTCTATTTGGTAGATAATTGGTCATGAAGCCCCGTGTCCTCATTTCCACGCTGGTGGCGTGTCTACTGCTCACCAATAATATCCAGGCCCAAACCCACCCGCATCCCACCCGTAACCGGCTTCCAGACGGTTCGCCAGAGGCCATGATGACTGAGGTGATCGTGCGCCCCTTGAGCCTGGCCGGAACCGTACTGGGCGGAGCCATCCACGTGATTACCTGGCCTTTTGCCGTGCTGGGAGGACAAGACACCACCGAATCCAGACGTCAACTGATCAATAAACCACTGGAAGCAACTTTCAAGCGGCCCTTGGGCGACTTCACCCGGCTTTATGAGATTAATCGTGGCAAACACCAGCCCGTTGACAGGTCCACAAAAACCGCGCTGCCCATTGTAGTCCTCGGCCAACCTTCAGCATCGACCCCGACTCCGACTCCAGTTCCGGTTGAAACCCCGCCCCTTCCCACGGTTAAACCTAAGGAAAAGAAACCCGCGGAATCCAAGGAGGAAGAACCTGAAAACACCGCACCGGTAAAACCCAGCACGCATGAGGAAAAACCGGACGAACAAAAGAAGCCCGGTGAAATTAAGCCTAATGAGGAAACTACCGAACCCAAAAAAGAAATCCCCGCTCCCATAGAGCCTCCGGCCAACCCGGAGACCAAAAACGAAAACCCGGAAACTCCCGCTCCTTTAGAGCCCTCAACCAACCCGGAAAATCCTGATAAGGAAACCAAACCGGAAGCAAAAGATCCATTAAAGGATGGCCTGATTGCCTACTACCCCTTTAACGGAAACGCCAATGATGAAACTGGAAGCGGTAATAACGGCGAAGTTAAAGGCGCAACACTTGGCACCGACAGACATGGACACAAGGAAAAAGCTTATTCCTTTGATGGAAAAGATGATTACCTCCAAATGAAGAGCCCTATTTTTAGTACTGACCCCGGTTCACACAGTATTTCACTTTGGTTTAAACCAAACCAAAGAGACGGGGATATTTTGTCAGATAGGCACGGTGCAAGCTGCAACTACAAGTACCGAATTTATTTTACAGCAGTTGGACCGAAAGAACTTGGTAATTCAGTTGCTTGGACAATCTTCGAAGAGAGAGTAAATCAAAAAGATTTGTACATTCAACCAATAGCGCTTGATAAGTGGATGATGGTTTCATGCACTTATAATCTAAAGGCCGGTGTTATGACCGTTTTCATGAATGGAAAAAAAGTTAGTGAAAGAAAGCATTTCAACGCATGGAGTAGCTTGCCAAACCCAACCACAATTGGAGCTTTGTTCGGTTGTGCAAAATACGGCTCGCGTCAACCTGAGGGTTTTTATAAGGGTTCCGTGGATGACCTTCGTTTTTACAACCGCGCCTTATCTGCCGAGGAAGTAAAGGCCCTCCACGAGCTAGAGAAACCCAAGGCCGAGAAAAAGGAAGATTCGGAAAAGCCTGCTGAAGTTAAGCCCAGTGAGGAAATCCCCGAACCCAAAAAAGAGTCCCCTGCTCCCATAGAACCTCCGACCAACCCGGAAACTCCTGACGAAGAAAAAAAACCCGCTGAAGTTAAGCCTAGTGAGGAAAGTCCCGAACCCAAAAAGGAAACTCCTGCTCCGGTGGAGCCCAAGGTTTATCAGTCACCCAGTGGCAAGGCCTACCCCGCTCACTGGGGTGCCCCACCGTTGCTCCAAACCCGTGACCTGCGACCTTTACCCGGTGGCTATGGTAACGGCAGTGGCACACTGGCCCGCTGGATTCAGGAGAATCTTGATAAGGATGCCCAGTCCAAAACCGAAGATCCTGACGGGGAAAAGAAGCCCGCTGAAATTAAGCCTAGCGAGAAAACCCCTTCCCCCACAGAGCCTGAAGAGGAAAAGAAACCCACTCAGGATTAAGGCACCTTTAACTCTCGCCAATAACAACAGTGGTCATGCAACCCACACGCTCTGAGGAGGAGCCACCAACCATGGAGCAAAACCGGACAGTAGAGGATCAAAAACCCACTGCCCAGGAAACCGGATCGCGCCCCAGTGTGCTGGCCATTCTCTGTGTCTTTTGTGCCTCTTTAGGTATGATGTTTTTTCCGGCAATCGTAGCCATTCCATTGGGCATCTTCGCGCTGAAGTATATCAATGAAAGTGAGGGGCGCTTAAGTGGCCGCCAAATGGCCGTTACCGGGTTATGCGTCGCCATTACCTCCCTCTCCCTTTGGCTCATCATCTTCACCTTGACCTGGTTGGGGATAAAGCTCTTAAACGGCATCGCAAGTCTACTGACTGCGCCCTTTAATAACTAGGAAGATTGATTATTTCCTGGGGGCGGGAGTATCGGCCTTGGAATTGACTGCCGGACGGTAGGAGCCTTGAGGTGTCTGGAAGGCATCCAGCGAATAATTGGCCTTGCCAATACGCGCATTACCCTGCACTCGAAGCAACTGGACCGCTTGTGCGCGTTGCATTTCGGCCGTCTTGGAGAGCTCATTTTCATCTTTTTCGGCTTTGAAATTCTTTTGGAGCTCAGCCCGGTCGGAAAGAATCGACTGCCGTAACCCACGCTGATATTGCCATTTATTTGCCTGACCCGGCATACCATCCAAGGTGGCTTCAAAAACCACCAATCGTTGAAGAGTCTGGTTGGTTCCCTGAACGCGGAAAAAGAACTGACCTTCAATCGGTCGAGAGATCGTGGAGATTTGCCTCGTCGGTTTCGTTGGAGCAGGAGTCGCACTTGCTCCTGGGGCAATAGTCACCGGGGCCAATCCTCCTGCAACTGCCTCTCCAGATGCTCTTCCTCTTTGGGCTGGTGCGGAACTTGCCACTTTCAACTTCGAAGCCGATGGGGGCGCAGCAAACTTCTCTTCATTAATCACATTCCCGGTGTAAACCGATCCATCACGATCCATCACTTTAACGAGGTTGCCCTTTCTTTCGATCTGGAAATCCACAAGGATCGGTTCGGGCAATTGCTTGGCTTTCAAAGCAGATTTACCGACGGGTTCCTGCACAAAATTCTGGGCCATGTCCGCAAGATTATTATATCGGGCAGCACGACGAGTGGCCTCTTTAAAGGCAATCGCCTCTCGCACATTTACCGGACGAGGGGCGGGCACCGGCTGGGGAGGAGACACTTTTTTGGGCTCATTTAAGGCGGTGGAATCCGCTGACTCCTTGTCGACACTCGGCACCGTGAGTGCTCTTGATGAAATGGCAGTACTTTCAGTACTGATATCCCTGCCCTTCAATTTTGAATC
>CAZHJW010000188.1:0-4180 GCA_964533265.1 uncultured Pedosphaera sp. | reverse complement strand
TGGGATTGCCGTATTTCCCATCGTTGATGTGAGCGAGCTTATGTAGTGGATGTTTAAAATCGCCGTTGGAACTGGCCTTGGCACCTTTGCTGGCAAGCGCGAGGTTTTCGATTCCTGAAAATATTTCCAGTTCATCAATACACGGCTGAGATCTGCTGGTTTTCGTGATGGTGAAGCGTACAAACTTTGCCTCCACTTCGGAAAATTTTTCGATATTGAGCTTGGCATTCACTGCAGGTCGTTTGCCTGTGCCTCGTTGCGGCAAATACTTTGTCAGTTTTCCCTTTAGTTGGGATATTTGTTTCTCCAATTCGACGATTTTGGTTTTTTGCTTAGTGTTAAGAGGGAGGGTTCGGTCCGCATGATTAACACCGGCGAAGATGGACTGCATGCTGTAGTAATCCTTTTGTGAAATGGGATCGAATTTGTGATCATGGCAGCGGGCACATCCGATGGTGAGACCGAGGAACACTGTTCCGGTAGTATTGATCATGTCATCCAGCTCATTCATGCGCAGTATACGGTGGTGCTTGGGGTCTTTGCCCCTGACCTGATCGACTGGTCCCGCCACAATAAAGCCGGTGCCGATCGGTGCGCCTAACGCATCGCCCGCGATCTGCTCGCGCACAAACTGGTTGTATGGCTTGTCCTCATTAAACGATTGAATTACCCAGTCACGATATGGCCACGCGTTGGGACGCTCACGGTTCATTTCAAACCCATGCGTTTCTCCAAAACGCACCAGATCCAGCCAATGACTGGCCCAACGTTCACCGTAACGCGGGCTTGCAAGCACTCGATCCACCAGTCTCTCGAATGCATTTAGATGTTTATCGTTCACAAATACTTCCACTTCTTTCGGAGTTGGAGGCACGCCATGCATCACAAGATAGATTCGCCGGATCAATGTTCGCTTGTCTGTTCGCGGATTAAGTTTCAGACCTTTGGTTTCCAGCTTTTGTTTAATGAAATCATCAATCCCCATATTGGCTTTTATTGAATCGGGTTGGTTGACTTTTTGGAATGACCAGTGATTCATCCGATCCTCTACCTTTGCACCTATGCCGTCTGGCCAATCCGCGCCCTGATCAATCCACGCACGGATCAAGCCGACAGTTTTTGGGTTGAATGGATCGCCCTTGGGCGGCATCACCACTTCCTCGTCTAGACCGGAAATGAAGTGGATTAGTGGACTCTTGGCGCTATCGCCGTGAATAATGGCTTCCCCCATTTCGCCACCCTCAAAGGCGAGTTCTTTATCGTCGATACGGTATCCGCTTTTCTGCTTCTCAGGTCCGTGACATTTCACACAGTGCTTTTGAAAAAGAGGCCATATCTCCTTGGCAAAATTGATTTCATGCTTAGCAGGCGGAGGGAGTTCTGCAACATCAATGGCGTTTACTACCCCAACGAGTACAGGGGATATAGTAATTAGAAATCGTGTAATAAAACTCATTCCCAGTTTTGGCCATCCCAGTTCCGAACCTGCTCAAGAAAATCACACACGCCGGATGTGAAACAACTTAAAAGAAGTTCCCCTTTTTCCGCGCTGGCGACCGAAGGGGTCCCAATATGGCCAGGTTCACTACGGTCAGTCATTGTCCATCCACGGGTTGCGGTGGGGAAGGGGTCGCCAAAGGGAACTTCGGGAGCGGACTGATAATCACCTACCAACTCCGGTCGTATGACGAGCATCATGGAGGTCTCCCATTCGCAGGCGTGGCCCATTTGCGTTTGCACGAATTCATCGTGAGTGGAGTCGGGTTGACCATTGTCCCAATAAGTGCTCGAAAGGAGCAATAGGTCGCTGCGGTTACGAAGTTTTTGGCGTAACTCAAATACCACCTGCGATCCGGGAACCATGTTTCCGCCGTGGCCATTCAGAAGCACCAGCCTCTTGAAACCATGCTGGATGAAGTTCTCCAGCTTGCTGGTCAGCAAATCCAGATACACGCGCGGATCAGCTGACATCGTTCCAGGAAAATCCATATGATGATGGGAATTGCCCAGCCATTGAAGTGGAGCGAAGAGGACTTCTTTACCAGCGCTTTCCTCGGCACGCCTGACAATCTCGCCAAGCAGGATGCTATCAGTATGCAGCGGCATGTGGTGCCCGTGCTGTTCGTGAGCGGCAACAGGAAGGATTACCGGCGTGTCCTTGGACAGTGCGGAGACCTCGGGCCATTTCATCTCTGCCAGTTGCACGAGAAATTTTAGGCTATCAAGCCAGTGGCTACCTTGGCGTTCAGTGGGCCAGTGAGTCGGTGGTGCCGGCCACCATGGTGGTAGGTGAGCTGGTCATGGTTGAGCCCGAGTAGGTGCAAGATGGTGGCGTGTAGGTCGCGGAAGTGTACTTTCCCATCAACCGCAGTAGCTCCTGTATCATTGGTGCGACCATGAACGTAGCCGCGTTTGACCCCTCCACCGGCCATCCAAAAGGTGAATCCTCTCGCATTGTGACCGGTTTCGTCCTTGCCGTTGCCTGGAGTGAGGCCTGGACGTCCGAATTCACCACCCCATACCACCAGCGTGTCTTCGAGCAGCCCTCTTGACTCAAGGTCACTCAGGAGAGCGGCGATCGGTGCGTCTGTGGTTTCACAGTTTGCGCGCAAGTCACGTCGGTGCCATTTGTGCTGGTCCCAGCTTCCGTGATTTACTTCGATGAAACGAACGCCTGCTTCTGCAAAACGACGTGCCAGTAGACATTGACGCCCGAAATCCGATGCTCGACAGGTGCCGACAGTTTTCTTGATTCCGACTTGATAGCGTTCGAGCGTTTCCTTGGATTCACTACTCACATCCAGTAATTTGGGTGCGATGGACTGCATGCGGAAACCCAGTTCCATGGACTTAATGACTGACTCCAGCTTTGCATCGTATGGTCGTTTTGCGGCATGGTCGCGGTTGAGGGATTGGAGCAAATCCAGTTGTTTGCGTTTAAGTGCGGATGAAAGATGTTTGCTTCCTATATTCGGGATACTGGCCTTGGACATGTCTTCGCCGTTGATCCCGATGGGCGTTCCCTCATAGGCGGGGGGGAGGAAGGCGCTGGAATAGGTCGCCGGCTTGGCTGTATTCAGGCTGATCAAACCTGGTAAGTTTTGGTTTTCTGTGCCCAACCCATAGGTGATCCACGCTCCCATACTGGGTCTTTGGCGTAGCCGTTCGCCGGTGTGCAGTTGTAAAAACGATTGGGCATGATTGCCAGTGTCAGCGTGCATGCCGTTAATGACACATAGCTTATCGGCATGCTTAGCGGTTTCAGGCAGTAGCTCGGATATCCACAGGCCACTATCACCATGACGCTTGAAATCAAATACTGAGCCCGGATGTGCTGCATTGGTTAGCTGCGGTTTATAATCGAAGGTATCCAAATGCGCTGGGCCGCCGGCCATACAAAGAAAGATCACGCGTTTGGCGCGCGCAGGTAGGGGGGGTGTTTTTGGAGCAAGCTCGTTGGCGTTATTTGCGCGGGTTGATTCGCCAAGTAGTGCTGATAGCGCCAGATACCCAAAGCCAGACGAGGCTTTAGCTAACATGTCGCGCCTAGATATATTTTCTCTTGGCTGATTCATTATCAGTCACGGAGCTATACTCTTACGACAAATGCTAGGGTAATTGAACATTCTCGCAAGGAAAATGGTTCATTGTGGTTCACATGAAACAATCAGCGTTCCTTCATGGAATGGCTGCGGATTCTGATTTACTGCATCGGGAAGGCAGCAAAACACTCCCACGATGAATTCGCTAAACAGGAGTATTGGGGTTCACCTTTTTTTTATTCTTTTTGGGCTTCTTCTTTTCTTTGTTTTTTTTGTCTTTATTTCCCATAGCACGGAAGGATAGCGAAGTAGTGACGTTAATACAAACCCGAAGAGTCGTACTAACGCCGAATCGTGAGACCCTTGAAAAATATTACCAAGGAGGAAAGTCGCACTGTAAGGAGGATAGGTGGGAAAACCACTATACTAATAATGAGATTGGTAATGCTAAACTCATCCTCCGTGTACTTCTACTTCAATATGATCTAAAATCACCTTAGCTAACCAGAGTTGGAATGGGATAGCTGCAAATCCTAACGTCACCACTATAGCCACGCACCAAAGTATTAACACTCCGATATAATCACTGACCTTGATATTTAATTTTGATTTATATTTTTTCATTTGTTCTCCTGTTT
>CAZHJW010000187.1:0-4268 GCA_964533265.1 uncultured Pedosphaera sp. | reverse complement strand
AGACAGGTATCGGGGTGACCAAGTCACCCAAAGGTAAGTACTATTTTACCCAAATCTTCGTGTTACCACGCTAGAGCTTTAATTAACTTCCTGTGAGAGGCGGTGATGGGAAGTTTTCTCAAGTCCGAAGAGTTACACCACTTGCCTTCTGTTCCTCCCGGTTTTACAGCGTAAGCATTGAGCTTGATTCGGTACTTTGTGATGTTGTGACGTACAGTGGCAATTGCTTGCGCATTTTTTGGCAGGTTGAGATTTGGGCCGGTTTCATTATTGGGCAGTTCCCAGAAGCCGGCGTTGGTAAAGTCCTCAGGCCGTTGTTGCAAAAGTAGTTGTCCATTGCGTGAAAGGACATACACATTAATTTCCTTTTCCTGGTATCGGGTTGTTTTATTCCTGAGAGGAATGAGGTGGATGGTTTTTTCGCGTTTGGCTGTGCAGTTGCGGTTTACAGGGCAATTATCGCATTCAGGATGTCGGGGATGGCAGACCGTTGCTCCCAGTTCCATGATTGATTGATTCAGTCCCGCGCAGTCTTCTGAGGCACTCACCATTGTTTGCGCTAGCTCCCAAAGCTCCTCCTGTGTTTTTTTGTTCTTAGGATTTTCCCGGATGCCAAAAATTCGGGTGAGGATGCGGACAACGTTTCCATCGACGATCGGTTCAGGTTGATCAAAGGCAATACTACTGATGGCTCCAGCGGTATAGCGACCAATGCCGGGCAACTCTCTCATTATCTTGGGGTCCTCAGGAAAAAGTCCACCGTGGTCAATTACGATCTTTTGTGCTGCGGCTTGCAGGTTGCGCGCACGGGAATAATAGCCCAGACCTTCCCATAGCTTGAGGACGCCTTCAGGCTTGCTCCGGGCAAGTTTTTGTACGGTCGGTAGGGTTCGCATCCAGCGTTTCCAATAGGGTATGACTGTTGTCACTTGGGTTTGTTGCAACATGATCTCGGAAATCCAGATTGCGTAGGGATCTTCCGTGTGTCGCCACGGCAAATCGCGCGCATGGACCAGGTACCAGGCCAATAGCTTGGGAACCAGACGACGGGCTTTGCGGTGGTGGGACACGGGTAAAGAGCCTCGGTGCACAAACCGCGCATTGTCAAAGCGTTTTACGTTTGCGCCTTCGTCCTGCTGGTGTACAGAAAGGCATGCAATTGATTTCCAAAATTATGGTTGTGGGTGTGTTGTGTATTGTAGAAACGACAGTTCGAGCCGCGGAGTGGGTTCCTATTTTTAATGGGAAAGATTTGAAAGGCTGGACACCCAAGATAAAAGGTCAACCGGTTGGTGAAAATTTTAAGAACACGTTTCGCGTGGAGAAGGGTCTATTAAAGGTTGGTTACTCAGGATATAACGAGTTTGGAGAACAATTCGGCCACATTTTTTATAAGGCAAATGTGTCACATTATCGCATCGCGGTGGAATACCGGTTCGAAGGCGAACAATTGAAAGGCGGTCCGGGATGGGCTTGGCGCAATAGTGGAATCATGCTGCATTGCCAAGATCCGAAGACAATGACTCTGGACCAGAATTTCCCCGTCTCAATCGAAGTCCAGTTGCTGGGAGGCAAGGAGAAAGGTAAACGCACCACAGCCAACCTTTGTACGCCGGGGACCAATGTGGTGATGGACGGCAAGCTCCAGACTCGTCATTGTTTTAGCAGTAAATCCAATACCTTTCGGGGTGATCAGTGGGTGAGAGTGGAGGTGGAAGTGCGGGGAGGTGAGGTGATCAAACATTTCGTGAATGGAGAAGAAGTGATGAGCTATACCGAGCCTCAATATGATCCGCAAGATGCGGATGCGAAGAAGTTGATCAAGGAGGGTAAGCTGGCCCTAAAAGAAGGTTATATTTCGTTACAGTCCGAAAGTCATCCCGTGGAATTTCGGAAAGTGGAGTTGATGCTGCTGAAATAATAATGGCGGAAAAAAACCTTACCTCCTATACCTGCAAGCTTACTGAGGAACAGGCAGCGCAACTGGAGACGCATCTCTTGGCGCATGAATATGAGATGCGTGAAGTTCCTCACACTCGATTTGCAGGGCATCGTGATAAATTGAACGTTAATTATTACACCAGCGGCAAGTTGCTGGTGCAGGGAAAAGGCACACGGGAATTTGTCGAGTTCGTGCTGGAGCCGGAGATTCTCAAGGAGGCACGACTGGGATATGAAGCAGAAATTAACCCGGACTTTATTCGGCCTCGCCTAGGAGTTGATGAATCAGGTAAAGGTGATTTCTTTGGTCCATTGGTGGTGGCTGGTGTTTACGTGAATGAATCTGTCATTAGGCATTGGCAGGAACAGGGAATCAAAGATTCCAAGCGGGTGACGAGTGATAAACGAATAGCCCAATTGGCTAAGGTGATTCGTACAACTCCGGGGTGTATTTGGAGCGTGGTACCCATCGGTCCAGAGACCTACAACCGGATGCACTCAAAGATGCGAACGGTAAATAAAATACTGGCTTGGGGTCATGCCCGAGTCATTGAAAACCTTTTGGAACGGCGCTCAGAGATGAATCCTGCTCCCGAAAGGGCCATTAGTGACCAATTCGCACGAAGTAAATCCACCGTTGCTGATGCCTTAATGGAATTAGGCCGTGGTTTGGAGCTGGTTCAGCGGCATAAAGCTGAGGAAGATTTGGCTGTAGCGGGTGCCTCTATCCTGGCACGGGACGTTTTTGTGCAGAAAATGGCTGAATTAAGTGGAAAAGTGGCGGCTTCCTTGCCGAAAGGGGGAGGTAAACAGGTGGATGAAGCGGCGAAAATGTTGGTAGAAACACAAGGCGAAGTGGTTTTGAGACAGGTGGCCAAAATGCATTTCCGTAATGCTGCCCGGGCCTTGGGGCTCCCCGAATCACCTAGATCTGACCAAATATGGCATAAAAAGTGAAAAAAGTGTTGACGAGACGGTGTTAAACGCTATTTTCCCGCACCCGTCGATCACTCCTATTAGGAAGTTTTAGGCGGAAAAAATGACGAAAACCCAGTCACTTACTCGCAAAATGAGGGTAAGTGGCTATGGGGTTTTATCGTTTTTTACACAATTGAAAAGAGCTTTTTAGACTTGGTTTGCCCTTGTAGCTCAGTCGGTAGAGCGCGTCCTTGGTAAGGACGAGGTCACCGGTTCAAACCCGGTCAAGGGCTCCAGTTTTGAAGACAACATTAACATCAACCTATAATAAGAAAGCGACATGGCTAAAGAAGAGTTCGTAAGAGGCAAACCTCACGTGAACGTCGGTACGATCGGTCACGTGGACCACGGTAAGTCTACCCTCACAGCGGCAATTGTGGATGTGCAGTCCAAAGATGGCATGGCAACACCCATATCATATGCAGACATTACCAAGGGTGGTACGGTGCGTGATGATTCAAAAACCGTGACCATTGCTGTGTCGCACGTGGAGTATGAGAGTGAAAACCGCCATTACGCCCACGTGGATTGTCCGGGACACGCAGACTACGTGAAGAACATGATCACTGGTGCCGCGCAGATGGACGGGGCGATTCTTGTTGTGGATGCTTCGACCGGGCCGATGCCCCAGACCAACGAGCACGTGCTTTTGGCCCGCCAGGTGGGTGTGCCTTCGGTTGTGGTGTTTCTCAATAAATCCGATCTGGTGGACGACTCCGAGTTGCTTGACTTGGTGGAAATGGAGATTCGGGAGTTGCTCAACAAATATGATTTTCCAGGGGACACCACACCGATTATTCGCGGTAGTGCGACCGGCGCCATGGCTGGCGAGGAGAATTGGGTGACGGCTATAAAAGACCTTCTCAAGGCTTGTGATGAGTTTATCCCTGAGCCGACTCGTGATGAAGATAAAGACTTCCTAATGTGCATTGAGGATACCTTCATTATTGAAGGTCGCGGCTTGGTTGCTACAGGACGTGTAGAACGTGGCGTGATCAAGAAGATGGAGGAAATCGAAATTGTGGGTCTAAAAGACACTGTGACCACGACTGTGACCGATATCGAGATGTTCCGTAAACTGCTGGATGAAGCCCGTGCGGGTGAAAACGTGGGGGCACTGCTCCGCGGTCAGAAGAAGGGTGATGTCCTCCGCGGTCAGGTATTGGCTAAGCCAGGAACTATTAAGCCACATACGAAGTTTAAGGCGCAAATATACGTGCTGAACAAGGAAGAAGGCGGTCGTCATAAGCCGTTCTTTAAGGGGTATCGTCCGCAGTTCTTTTTCCGCACCTCGGATATTACCGGGAGCATTCATGAGTTGCGTGATAGTGACGATAAGAATGATGTCG
>CAZHJW010000186.1:0-4331 GCA_964533265.1 uncultured Pedosphaera sp. | reverse complement strand
ATTCGCATACCGTTACGAATCAGTTTGGCACCATGCTTGCCTATCGCTTCGCAGTGCGCGACATCTTCATCGGCAAACTTTGTAGCCGCCTGCACCGCAAGGCGCTGTCGCGCGGCGACGGTGTTGCCTCCAGTCATTACTGCGCGCACGTCGTTCATCGCGTTAACCAAATCCACAGCCGTAGGCCGTGCATCGGCCAAGGTTCTGTATACGCGCTCCACTTGTCTGGCAAAGGCGACTTCCGTTTTACCGGTGAAAGCGCGCACTCCCTGCGCTAATCCGTAGGCGGCAGTAGCTCCAATGGCACCGGCACCGCGCACGGTCATGTTGGCAATTGCACGCGCGGTTTGTTTGTAGGTGCCGGTGCGGGTGAGTTCAAACGCGTGTGGCAATCGGCGTTGCTCGATAAGCACGACCTCATTGGTGCGAATGTCAAAGGAAACGGTGCGGTAATGTTTGGTACGGCCGTGGACGCGGACCTTCATCGGTCAGCCCAAGTCCGCTTCCAGCTCGGCAATCTCCTGCTCGATGGCCGCATACATTTCCTGTTGCCGCAAAGACTCTAGATCGGAATCTTTCCGCAAATGATCGAAGTCACGATAACCATAATGAATTGCCTTGCGAAGGGCATTAGCAGCCTTTCGGTATTCCTTGGTGAGCGAAAAACTGCAGGCCAGGTTGTAGTAAACCAATGGATCATCGGGACAAAGACGCGCCAGCCGACAATCCACATGAAGACCATCTTCAAATCGCCCACGCCTAGTATAATCATCACCCAAAAGTTGAAGAGCTTCCACATAGCGTCTGTCGCGTTGGACAACCCCCTCTAAAAACTGAATCTCAATATCCAAATCCCGCCGTTCGCGGTTCGAAAGTTTCTTATCTGTGCTGCTCAGTTCAGCCATAGTCGCCTAGCCTTCAGGCGCGAGAAGGTTAACGGGGAGACCCTTATAATGCCAATAACAACTTTTTCACCTCACGCAATCTGGACGACGCCTTCTTCTTTGTTAACCGAGGAAACTTACCGCCCAATGATATATAATCTCCCGCCCGCCTCAATTTCAGCCGATCCTCATCGACCACAATTGACTCCACTCCTTTATCCGAGGCAATAACCTTGAGTTCGCTTACCAATAACAGATGCTCCATTGCGGGCGGTAGTTTACCAAAACGATCGAGCAACTCCTCACCCATCACCCGCACTTCCCCGGAATCATTAGCCTGTGCAAGGCGGCGATATATATCAATGCGTTGACGGGAAAGCCCAATATAATCCATGGGGATGTATGCAGGTGCTGAAAGGCAGGTGTTCTGTTCAGACTCAGGCAATGAAGCCTCCCCTTCAAACTCCTCCCACTCCCATATCTCCTCACGAGGCACGGAGATGCTTTTTTCTTTTTTGCGTTGGCGGGTAGTGGGCGAATGCTTTGGCTCGTCATTCTGCTCGGGGCTGAGTGTAAGAAAATCAAACTTTGTTTCCACCTCAATCCGTTTCTTTACCTTTTCACCCTTGAGCTGGGATACACTTTGCTTGAGCAATTGACAGTACAACTCGAAGCCAACAGCAGTAATATGACCACTCTGTTCCGGTCCCAGCAAATTCCCCGCACCTCGAATCTCCAGATCACGCATCGCGATTTTAAAACCGCTTCCGAGGCTGGAATATTGCTTGATGGCACTAATACGTTTGCGGGCGTCCGCCAGCAGCGCTGCGTGGCGTGGCAAAAGAACATACGCATAAGCCTGATGCTTGTACCGACCCACACGACCACGCAACTGATACAAGTCACTCAGACCAAATCGATCCGCGCGATCAATGATAATGGTGTTGGCATTAGGTATATCGATACCGCTTTCGATAATCGTGGTAGAAAGCAACACATCGGCCTCGCCATTAATAAAGGTTGCCATCACCTCCTCAAGTTCATCGGATTTCATCTGCCCATGGCCCACTACAATGCGTGCTTCAGGCACAATGCTCTGCAACCTTTTTTCGAGGGTATGAATTGTCCCCACCCGATTGTGCAGAAAAAACACCTGCCCTCCCCGGCGCAACTCACGCTGAATCGCACGACGGATGAGATCTTCATCATAATCAGCCACAATCGTCTCTACAGGCAAACGGTCTACTGGTGGCGTTTCAATGGTGCTCATGTCCCGAGCACCGGTCAGTGCTAGATATAACGTGCGAGGAATAGGTGTCGCCGAAAGAGTCAACACATCCACGTGTGTGCGGAGCATCTTGAACCGTTCCTTGTGTGCCACCCCAAAACGCTGCTCTTCATCAATCACAACCAATCCTAAATCCTTGAACTTCACATCCGGCTGAATGAGGCGATGGGTGCCGATCACAATATCCACTGCTCCTGCGGCGAGTGCGGTCACGGTTTTCGCCTGTTGGCCCTTACTACGAAAACGCGAAAGCGACTCTACACGCACCGGATATTCTGCCATGCGTTCAGCAAAAGTATTAAAGTGCTGCTGGGCGAGAACCGTGGTGGGAACCAGCACAGCCACCTGTTTGCCCGCCATGACAGCTTTGAACGCTGCGCGTATTGCGACCTCAGTTTTACCAAAGCCCACGTCACCACAGATCAATCGGTCCATCGGTTGATCCCCCTCCATATCCCTCTTGGAATCATCAATGGCTTTACCCTGATCCTCAGTCTCCTCGTAGATGAAGGATGACTCGAACTCGCGTTGCCAGGTAGTATCCTCTCCGTAGGCATGGCCGCGCTCAGTTTCACGCACTGCCTGAACGCGAAGAAGTTCAGCGGCCAAATCACGTACTGCCTTCTCAGCTTTTTCCTTTGTTTTCTCCCAACGCTTGCCTCCAAGCACATTCAAAGGGGGATTCATCTTGCCCGAACCAACATATTTACTGACCAGGTGAGCTTCACTCACCGGCACATATAATTTGGGCGGAGGATTATCCGGATCGCTAGCCGAATATTCTATCACCACACATTCGTGTGCGCTATTGTCCTCACCATCTTTTGCCCCGGAAAGCGGCATCACCTTCATACCCAGATACCGTCCAATGCCATGCTGAACGTGCACCACATAATCTCCCTCCTCCAACTCGGTGAAATTGATATCGAAGGCCGACTTCATCGCTGTTCCGTGGCGGCTCTTCATTCTTCGAGGACGCTGAATTTTGTACCGTCCAAAAATCTCGGCATCACTTACCACCACCCATTGCCCAGCACTAAACAAAAACCCGCGACTTAATGTCCCCAGCGAAATATCCAACTTACCGCTTTCCTTTTCGAAACCATATTCAGACCATAGTTCCTCCAAGCGTTGCTGCTCCCCTTCGTTATTGCAAAACACCGAAACTGTATAATCCTGCCTTCGCCAACGATGGATCTGCGCAAAAAACTCCCGCCGCTGGGCCTCCACAATCTGCGGATCTGCAATGCGCGCACCCATGGGGCGAAATGCTTCAAGGCTGGTTATATCAAGTTGCAAATCAGAAGGTTCACTTTCTGATTCATAAAGCTCCACCCGTGTTATATTTCTTTCCTGCACACGGTTAAGCAGTGTGGTCCACTCGACATGAAACCGATCCCCAGGAGGAATCTCCATCACTTTTTCAGCTGCTAACTGTTCAATGGCATCAGGATCACAAAAAATGAGAATCGCATCTTGAGGCAAATGCTCAATCAGTGTCGCTCCGCCCACATCTTTCATGCGCTTGAGCAAGCCCACTTCCCCACCAGGAGAAAAACTGGCCTGATTAATCTTCTCTCGTGAGACCTGACTCTGAGGATTGAAATACCGAAGTGAATCCAGTTCATCACCGAAAAACTCGCAACGCACCGGCCACGGAGTCGTAAAAGGAAAGACATCGACAATGCCACCTCGCAGAGAAATTTCTCCACGCGATGTTACTTGAGCTTCAGGCTCATAACCTTGCTCTTCAAGCCACTCGATGAAATCTAAGGGGTCCAATCGATCACCGAGCTTTAACGTTCGGGTGCGATTAACCACCTCAGCCGGAGGCAACGTGCACTGCATAAGGGCCGACACAGTTGTGGTAATCACTGGAGTCTGTTTTTCGGCAAGCGACTGAAGCACCTCGAGACGTTCACTAATCGCATCAGCATGCGGCAGTTTATCCTCATGCGGCAAGACCTCCCAATCCGGATAAAAGAACGCGGGAATCTGAAATTCCATCAAACGCAACCAGGTCTCCACATCCTGCTGGAGAGTTTCCTGTTTCTTAAGATTACCGGTGATGAGGACAACCGGCCGTTCTATTTTTCCGGCCAATAGCACCCCTAGATATGCCCATCCAGCAGCATCCACACCTGCACAGGACACAGCAC
>CAZHJW010000185.1:0-4338 GCA_964533265.1 uncultured Pedosphaera sp. | reverse complement strand
CGGTGTGAACGATGTGCTCTACCACTGAGCTAAGCGCGCAATAGAGCGGGCTAATCTACTCCAAAAAACCCCAATTTCAAGAATTTCTCACAGCTATAAATTAACGCATCCATTATAATATATATTCGGGATTATAGTGGACAGCCCCGGAGTCGCGTGATAACTCCGTATAAACTTTAATAGAGGAAAAATGAACGCTGCAATACCCGAACCCCTCCAGAAGGACATCCTTGAATTCACAAAGTCACTCTCCAGTGCGTTAGGTAGCGACCTGGTTTCCATCGTCCTCTATGGCGGGATGGTGAAAGGCAAGTCGATCAAGGAAACTGAAAATGTAAACCTGATGATCGTGGTAAAAGAGATCAGTACGGAGCTGCTCGATCGGATTGCCGACCCTTACCTCAAACATAAACGAGCAAAGCAGTTCCAAATTCTAACTCTCAGCGAGGAGGATTTAAAGACCTCAACTGATGTATTCCCCATCAAGTTTCTGGATATGCAACAGGACTACGAGGTGATGGAAGGCTCCGACCCGGTTGCGGGACTGGAAATCAGCCGGGACAACCTGCGGATTCGTTGCGAGCAGGAAATCAAAAACCTCATGCTGCGCCTGCGACAGTCTTACCTCAACAACTCCTCGAAGCCAAAGGTCCTGAGCGGCACGATGACCCAATGCTATTTCGCCTTCCTAAGCGGACTTGATGTGCTTGCAGAATTATCAACCGGCAAAGTTTATCGTCAGGATAATGAAATATTAGATGCTGGCGAAGAAATCGGATTGAATATGGCTCCAGTCCGCCGTATACGCGAATTACGGAACGGAAAAATATTTGAGAACCCAACCGAACAAAAAACCGTCTTTGAGGAATTCATGGCCACTGTGAGGCACGCAGCCTCAATGGCGGATAAACTCGAATCCTAGTAAACTCTCCAGCTAATCATGATTATCACTGCCCTTGTAATTGTCCTCATCATAGTATTTATCGTTCTGGCGATTACCCATGGCCCCGGAGGGGGTGGATGTGGTGGCTGTAGTGGCTGTGGCGGCGGTATAGTGGTTGCAGGTTGCGGCGGCGGCGGTGGCGGCGGCTGTGGTGGCTGTGGTGGCGGTTGTGGTGGTGGTTGCGGCTAAATGCCCGCCCAGCATCCCCATACATGGCCTCGGTGAGTGCGCGCCGATGAGTACCGTTCCCAAATCTATCCATAGTAATTTACCCGTGTTGGGTGTCGGGATGGGATACCGAAATTTCTATCGGAACCATACCCTGCCCTCCGCCGAACACATCGACTTTTTGGAAATTACCGCTGATCATTTCCTCGGCGACTCCCGAGAACAATCGCAGCAACTCGATCGCCTTCAGGAAACATTCACACTCATTCCGCACGGGCTCAATTTATCGCTAGGAAGTGCCGAAGGACTAAACCGTCCTTACCTACGACAGCTCCGTAATCTCGTCGGTCGTGTTGCGCCCCCGTGGTGGAGTGAACACATCTCGTTTACTCAGGCAGCTGGAGTTGAAATCGGGCACCTCTCCCCCACCCCCTTCAATAAGGCTGCGCTCGAAAAACTAACCGAAAACATTTCCATCGCTCAGGAAGAAATCGAGGTGCCCTTGATACTCGAAAACATTACCTACCCTTTGCGTCTACCGTGGAACACCATTCCCGAAGAAGAGTTCCTTCTACAACTATTAGAAAAAACCGGATGCGGATTACTTCTTGATGTCACCAACCTGTATATCAACTCCACCACACACAACTACGATCCCATTGCACTATTAAAAAACTTACCTTCAGATAAGGTGGTCCAACTACACTTCGTAGGTTACCAATTAATCGAAGGCGAATTGGTCGATAATCATTCACAACCGACCAACGATGGCATCTGGAACCTACTGGAGACAGTACTGGAAATGTTCCCTGTAAAAGGCGCCATTCTGGAACGTGACGGTAATTTCCCCGCCATGAATGACATCATTGACGAATTGGCTCGCCTGCGCAAAATTGGCCGAGCCAAATCCCGATGGAACTAGAAACCACTCAAACCCTTCTCGCACGTCTTTACACAGACCAAGCATTCCGCGAGGCATTGATTGAAGATCCACAATCAGCTACCAGACAGTATGGTTTAAGCGAAGAAGAGGCATCGCAATTTGCCGACATAGCATCAGGGCCCGGCCAAAGTTTCGCACAGGCACTGTTCCGCAAGCGCTTTGGCCAAATTGCAAGTAAACTACCAGCCACCCGTAGAATTCTAGGGCGTCAATTTTGGGAGGCCTTTACCAAATTCGCCGGCAGCTACAACCCCAAGGGGATTGGAAGACACCTCTACGATGCCATTGCCTTTTCCTCCTTTCTAGCCAATGATTACCGCAAGCCACTTGTGGCGCCTGAATGGTGGAAGCTGATACTTGAATATGAACGACCCGGTTTGCTTGCTGGCGCTTCGCCTGTTTATTTCAAATTAAGGTTCTACCGCCATGACATACTGAGCCTTTACAATGGCGTGGGAACTGACGGAGCCAATCAATACACAGGTCGACCGCAACTGGTGGTATGGTGCAGATTCTCTCCGGGCGGAAAAGTGTGGCACCGCCATTTTTTCCCACGGTATTGGCCCGATTAACTCCGTCCCCCACTGAAAACTACAACAAATTCATGGAAATATTTATCGCGCAAGGCTCGAACCAAAAAGGCCCCTTTACTTTAGAAGAGGTGCACAACCAATTACAGGCAGGAAGCCTGTCAGTAGAAGACCATTATTTCCACGATGGCTTGAATAATTGGACCGCTCTAAGCGAAATGGACTTCAGCACTCTTGGCCCCCTGCCCCCGGAGTCAACCCCATCTCTGCCACCCCCAGAAAATTCGATCCCTGAGTCATTACAAAAAGACTTAGATGATTTCGTTGAAACACTAGACCATAGTTTGGGCAGTAACATGATCAGCGTCGTGCTCTACGGCGGCTTGGTTAAGAGTAAATCCGTAAAGGATAGTGATCCAATAAACCTCATGGTGATCGCCCGCGAAATCTCAACACAAGTCCTTGATCAAGTAGCTGAACCTTATTTAATGAGCCGCCGTAACGACCAGATCCAACTACTCACCTTAAGCAAAGAGGATTTACTCACTTCTACAGATGTGTTCCCCATTAAATTCCTGGATATGCAACAGGATTATAGGATTCTACGAGGCGACGACCTGGTGGCCGGGCTGGAAATAACGAGAGACCACCTCCGCCTCCGATGCGAACAGGAGATGAAAAACCTCATGCTACGCCTTCGCCAAATTTACCTAGCAAAGTCACAGCAACCTAAAGCCCTCAGTGGAGCAATGGTAAAGGCCTACGCCGCGTTCATTAGCGCGGCAGACGTCCTTTGCGAACTCACAACCAACCAGGTCTTTCGCAGCAATGAAGAGGTCCTTAACGCCGCGGAAGAAATGGGGCTAGATATTGCTCCATTCCGCCGCATCCAGGCTCTTCGCCAAGGGCAGGTTTTTGAGAATCCTGACGAGCAAAAGCGCGTTTATGAACAACTTATGGCAACGGTCCGCAACGCTGCGACTTTAGCCGACCAACTATAAACTTTCCCATACATTATAGTGGACACAAAAAATGACCCAAGATAGTCTAAAAACCTAGAGCCTGAGAACTCTAGTAGTGTTTTGGCCGCCTAAGTAAGACGTTTCAGTTCCCGAGCTAGCAATATGAAAAACTTAATGCGCTTATTCTGCCTACTTTCTTTAATCCTACTGCCTCTGACCCACTTTGGCGCAGATGGCAATGCTTCTAGCGGTGAAACCTCAACGCCTCCCGGACCAACAGCCTCCGCCCCAACCGAAACTGATGGCAATGGATCGACAGGGAACACGGTCACTGGCAATGCGGACGCAGAAGAATCCGGAATGCCCATCGAAATATTTTGGGTTTTATATGGTGGAGCTTACATCGCAGTTTCCATCGCATTCCTGTACTTTGGAAAACTACTCTTTGACTTTGCCACTCCATTCAAACTCGACACTCAACTGACTGAAAAAGATAACCCAGCGATGGGAGTAGTTCTAACGGGCTATCTATTGGCCATTATCATCGTTGTCTGCGGAGTCATGATGAGTGACGGAGACGAAGGCGGAGGGGCTGAAGCTGCCGGTTTTAACTTGATCGAGTTCGTCATCGAACTTGGCCCAGTTGGACTTTACACATTCGCGGGCATCTTGTTCCTGCTTCTATCAGGCTATATCAACGACAAACTAATCCTTAAAGAATTCAGCAACACGCACGAAGTAACAGAACGAAAGAACGTAGCCGTTGCAGTAATAATTACCGCGGGGTTTCTA
>CAZHJW010000184.1:0-4371 GCA_964533265.1 uncultured Pedosphaera sp. | reverse complement strand
TTAATCTTAAACAATTTTTGGAAAACTGGCGGCCGATTTTGTATCTAGCAATTCCTGGGGTAATGGTGGGCATGCTTCTCACCACAGGCTTTTTTCTGCTGGTGGACCAGTTGGCGGGCATGGGGTTGAGCTGGCAGATGGTCCTTCTGATTGCGGCAATGTTGGCGGCTACGGATCCTATCTCGGTGGTGGCGTTGTTCAAGGAGTTTACGGTCTCCAAACGACTTGGGATTATCATTGAGGGCGAGAGCCTGATTAATGATGGAGTGGCGGTTGTTCTGTTTGGAGTGGTGGTAAAGATCACCGCCATGCACCTGGGGCTGACGTTGCCGCATTTTGCTTCAGCCGAAAGTGTCGAGGCGCTGCAGGCGGTGGTGGATTTTTTACGGGAGGTCCTTTTGGGCACGGCGGTTGGTCTTGGAGTGGGTCTGGCCATTTCCTATCTCACCAGTAAGTTTGATGATCAGCATATTGAGGTTGCACTCACGGTTATTGCGGCATTCGGTGCGAACACAATGGCGATGGAACTACACGCTTCAGGAGTAATCGCGGTGGTCGTTTGTGGTATGATGATCGGCAATGTTGGGGTGAAACATGGAATGAGCCCCACTACACGCGAAGAGGTAGTGAGCTTTTGGGAATTTGCGGCATTTTTGGCTAACTCATTTGTTTTTATCCTGATCGGACTGAAGATTCAGCTGAGTGAGATGTTTTCTGCAAAGGTGGTCGGCCCGATAGCGGTTTTCTTTGTGATCATGATCGCTGTCCGGGCTATCACAGTGTACGGCGTGCATGGTTTGGTGCGCCGCAGCGACTTGCGACTAAAGGAACGGTGGCTTCCGGTCATTACCTGGAGTGGAGTGCGCGGTAGTCTCTCAATGGTATTGGCGATGATGCTTATTTGGGTTGGCGATGTGGAAACTCCCTCTGAAGATCAAAAGAATGATGGTTCAGAGACGACAAGAACAGAGGAGGCTGCTGAGGTGACAGTTAAACCGGTTGAAGCTTCAGTGGTTGTGGTAACCAAAGCTGAGGCACATGAGAATAAAAGCCGTATTCTAAACATTGTTTACGGTGTCGTGTTGTTGTCCATTTTATTGCAGGGCACCACGATGGCACGGCTCATGAAAAAGACGGGATTGATTGTCGAATCGGATGAAGAGACCCGGTACGAGATGGCTTTGGCTAGACGACAGGCAATTCGAGCTATGTTTGAGAATCTGGAGTCAGCTGAGCGCAAGGGCAGTATGGCTGATGAAACCTATTCGATTCTCAATGAGCGTCTCACGAAACGTCGGGAAGCAAATGATCAGCGTATGGAGGCAATGCTAGAAGAGACGCCCACTTTGAATGAAATTGAACTGGAGATGGAGTCAGCTCATTTACGTGCGCTGGAAAAACAGATCTATCGTGATTTGGAGAAAGAGGGTGATTTGGATTACGACTCGATGGAGGAACTTGTCCGGGAAGTGGTGGAACGCGCCGAAGGGGACAAACACGAGTCTGATAGCGACGCTTGAAAATGGAAATTCCTTACCTCCCTCGTCATCTTTCATTTATCTATCTCGGTCAGCATCGCCTGAGGGTTTGTTTTGGTTAGCAGATCTTCCAGGTTGTCATCAGTGAACCTGACTGATTCTTTGTTCAACCGATCGGTCCATACTTTTAGGTTCTCAAAATATCCTTCGTCCAAAAAGTAATTCTTCATTTGTTCGAATTGCTCTGGCGCAGGGCAGGAGGTCTTCTCATCCAGAGGCATCAGGATTATTTTCCAATCGGCGTTCACTTCACTGGTTAATTTAAATAGAGGTTCTATTTCCGGATCTTTTGTTAAAGCAAAGCATGACTCAATACCTCTGTAGCTTGCAGTGATAAGTTTCCAGTATATCTCATAATCTCTAATGATTTTAATTTTCTCATGGCCTCGTTTCTCTTCATACACTTCATTAACAACATCTATGTGTGATAAGGTTGGAATCTGATCAAAATGAATCTCGTCTGGATAGAGGGCCCCTCCCGGTACAGGCACAGGCGCCCCTCCCGGTGCAGGCGCAGGCGCCCCTCCCGGTGCAGGCACAGGCAACGCTTCAGGTGCTCCTCCATGCTGATCAGGCAAACCAATGCGTACCGTCGCCTTTTTCTGCGCATAAGCAGCGTCGGATACCTGATCGGATGCATTCGCAGGGGAGTACGTTTCAGGACTACCAAAGAATATACGACGAAAAACCTCGGTGCAGGGCAAATGAAGCCAGGCGAATTTATCTCCCTGATTAGCAGCTGTTCTGAGCCATTTATATCCTTTCTCACGATCTTTGGTCACGCCTCTGCCTTTGACATACATAATACCGAGAAAGAATTGTGCATCTGCGTCCCCTTGTTCACCCGCTTTTTCGTACCAGTTAAATGCTTTTGTATATTGCTCCTCGTCATAATAATTTTCACCCAATTTGTTTTGCGCACAAGCATCACCCGCTTCGGCTGCCAGCCGGAACCATTTTGCTGCCTCTTTTGGGTCCTGATCCACTCCTTCACCTTGGTAATATAAAAAACCCACATTACACTGCGCATCTGCATCCCCCTGTTCGGCGGATTTTTTGTACCATTCGACGGCCTTCCCAAAATCCTCCTTGTCATAATAATAGCTGCCCAGCTGGCATTGGGCGTAATCATTTCCCTGCTCAGCCGATAGGTGCAGCCACTTTAGTGCTTGTTCCAGATCCTGTTCTACTCCCTCGCCATGGAAGTACAGACTCGACAACCAGGCCTGGCCACAAGCATCGCCCCCTTCAGCTGCTAGCTGGAACCATTTTGCTGCCTCTTTCGGATCCTGACTGCCTCCTTTACCTTCGTAATATAAAATACCCAAAAAACATTGCGCATCGCAATTTTCCTGTTCGGCTGACTTCAGGCCCCACTCAAACGCCTTTTCGAAATCCAGTTCCATATGATAATATCCAGCCAGTTGGCATTGGGCGTAATCATTTCCCTGCTCAGCCGATAGGTGCAGCCACTTTAGCGCTTGTTCCAGATCCTGTTCTACTCCCTCGCCATGGAAGTACAGACTCGACAACCAGGCCTGGGCCCAAGCATCCCCTTGTTCAGCAGATTTGAGGTGCCATTCGAACGCCTTCTCGAAGGATTGTTCGACCCCTTCGCCCCTGTAATATACTCCTCCAAGTTGTAATTGCGCTCCGGAGTGCCCTTGCTCAGCCGCCTTGTGAAGCCAGTTCATCACTTCGTTCATGTCATGCTCGATATCTTCTCTACCCAACATGTATAATCCACTCAGTTCAAATTGTGCTTCGGCCAAATCCAATTCGGCAGCCCTGCGAAGCCACCTGACTGCTTCCTTGAAACTCAATGATCCCTCGAACCCCCATTCATGCATGCACCAGAGTGCGTGTTGGGCCTGTGCAAAATCCTGATTGGCCGCTTTGAGAAGCCATTCCTTAGATTTAATGGGGTCGTGCTTTTCGCTAAAGTAATAAAAGGTCCCCAGATCGAATTGTGCTTCGGCATCCCCAAAGGTTGCCGATTCAAGCATGACCTTCTCTATTTCCTCAATGTCAGGAGATTCCGCATCCCTTTGTGCTTCCATCTGGAACCAATCATCGGTGTCACCCGAGTCTTCCGGTTCATCAGGTTCATGCCATAATTTATTCACTGGCTTCCTTGGGTTGATATTCTTCCAGGGCAATTTCTGGCAGCGGGAAATTCTCGACTGCATTGGTCACGGTAATGCGCACGCCTTTCCATGAGGATTTTGGGCAAATACCCACCCCAAACCGGGTTTCGGCGATCACATAATCCACACCGTCATGTTGGTACTCATAAACTTGAGGATCGCGCCAATACTCGGGCTGTGAATCCCTCCGTTGCTCGTAACGCATCAGTTGAAAATAAGTGTCTCCAGCCAACATGACGGTAATAATGAACAAAAAGAATAAAACCATCCCAAACTTGCCGTTTTTGTTTATAAACGAACTTATAGATTTTATTTTGTCCTTTATTTGTTCGCGGGCTTTTTTGGGGAGCAGCTCTGACACCGGAACCCAATCGGCCAAACCTTCGCGCCAGGCCAGGTTTCCCGGTGGCACAACTCCTTCCATGACCCATCGCTGCACCTGTTGCGGGGTAAAGGGCCCCACTTCCTTGCCCTCTTTTATGAGGTAAATCTTCATGGATTACCCCGTGAGGCTCCTGCCTTTTTTGCGGGAAAATTCGCATGAATCGTCTCTGTTGTATGACAAGGCATCCACATACCCATATTACGGGGGAGAAGCGTTGTTCCTGACAAAATAATTTGGAGGGGAGAAAAAACCCGCAGGTTGCCATAGTCTTCAGGGTACAACCTAAGCCATCTTCTGCATT
>CAZHJW010000183.1:0-4373 GCA_964533265.1 uncultured Pedosphaera sp. | reverse complement strand
TTGGCGCGATGCTTGAGAAGACTTCGTAGGCCTTGTTTGCGCCACAGCATAGCTGTGAAGAACCCACTAATCAGAAAAAAGAGCTGCATTCGAAAACCGTGGATAAAATTAAAAATATATCCGTAAATTTCGGGGCTTTGGTTGATATCCTGGGGCACCATCGGCAAAGGAATTGGCACAAAAGATAAAAGTCCGTGAATTACAATTCCCAACAACATTGCGCAGGACCGCAAGGCATCCAGATCGTGATAGCGTTTTTTATCCAAAGTGTGAAAAGAAGTTGCAAACTACCGAATTAGTTCTGTCAGCACAATGAAACGTAAAGGAGCTCTAGGCGGTTGCAGATTCGCGGGTCCGTTTACCATTAAGCAGTGTCCCGATAAAGGTGTAGCGCACCAAAAACTCATACATCACCAGTAAAATGACTGTTGTGAAAACACAATAGACAATGAACTTTAGTAACCCAGGAACTTCCAGATTTGCAAACATCACCTGAAGGCACATTAGCGGTGCCAGATGAGCCAGATACAGCCAGTAAGAGGAATCGGAAATATAACGGGCTGCCTTGCTTTCTCCGGAAAAGAAAGATCTAAAGAAGCCAATAAAGCCAAATATCATCAGCCACACATATATAGCCGCGCACACACTTACCCAGAAATGAGCACGCCAAATTTGAGCTGCGTTAGCCTCAAAATCAAGGCGGGCTAACGTGTTTCTGTCATCCATAAAACAGACCCCGAGAATCAGAACAGGAATAGCTAAGAGAAACGAAAGGGGCCAAAGCTTACCGACCTTCTGTTCAAATTCATCATGACCATAGCAAAGAACCCCGACTCCAAAAAAGATTCCGTAATAAAGGAGCACCGGCGGCCAGGGCAGAATGCCTCCCGCTGTATCCGGCCCGAAAGACTGCCCCATGAAGAACTGAGGCACTAATGTAAGTGGCACCAACCACAACCAACGAAAGGGAGATGTCGCAATCCATCCAGGCAATGCACTGAGATTGAACTTTTTCGCCATCCAAACCACCAGCGCGAAACCAAGCACCATCCAAACCAAGTAATACAAAAACCAAAGATGATTAAATATCGGGGCCATGGCTGCTATCGCTCCAATTCCAACAATCGCCTGTAACGACTCAGGCAGTTGCTTCATGACCATCTCGTTGAAATCCCCTTTTCCTCCACTCCGATCGGTGCGGACACCCTTGGACAACTCCATCTTTTCCACGCCTGGGCCGGAAACACTCAACGACAAACCCTGGGCCCCACCCCAGTCGAAATAATCCACGCGAACCATTGCCATCCCTGGCTCCAGCTTCACCCACCCCTCCTTATACTCCATACCGTGTGTACCATCATTATCAATCAGTTTCTTTCCGTTAACAAAAAGGCGAGAGCCATCATCAGAACCCAACCGAAAAGTGAATTCCCCAGCCTCCTTGACCTCCAGTTCTCCTTCAAACACCATCCCAAAGGTTTCTTCCCGCTTGGCCAAACCAAGGTCGATAATACCTTTCTCTGACTTCCCGCTCAATTGAGGCGTGAGCTTGTCAAAATTAGGCAAAGTATTGAACTGTCGGTAATATGCCCGGTATTTGAATTTCCTTAGAGGCCCTTCAGGTTCCGTGTCCTCAACGGGAGGAGGACTGCGTAAACCTGAAGATTCCTGTTTCCTCAGAATCGCCGCACATTTGGGGCGATCCCTTTCGATGCGCTCTAAGTCCAGATCCAACCCAGCCAACCTACCAACAAATTTGTATGTCCTCTCGATTTCCCTGTTCCAGGGGGCTTCCACGTTATTAAGTGCCGTTTTCCCTTCATTATTTTTGATTGTTGGATCCAAACCTTCATCCAGCAAAAATTGAACAACTTCTGGATGAGCAAAGAAGGCGGCAATATGAAGGAGCGTTTCTCCTTTATCATTCTTTTGGTTAATATCAGCCCCCCTTTTCAAGTGTCCTTCCACAGCCTTCAAGTCCCCTGCCACAACCGCATCTGTAATTGAATGATGAGCCTTTTGAGCCGCGCCCTCGGCATTACTCTTGTCAGCGAAAAAAACTTTTGCACCAAGCGTTCCAATTCCCATCCCACCCAACATGGTGATCCAGGCAATGGGGGTAAAGATCGCCAAGGGGAGCAGAATGCGCTTGGCCCGGTGTTTTATGAGTTCCTTGGTTCCTCGAGTACTCCATAGCATCACAGTAAAGAAACCGCTTACCACGAAGAAAAGCTGCATCCGAAACCCATGAATGGCGGTAAAACAGAGCTTATAAGGACTGAATTTCTCAGGAGCCTCAGTGCCGGCAGCATTAGTCATCTCAGACACAACTGTCGGCACCACCCAATGAGTATCATTTTGAGGGGCGTAGCCCGGCCAACCGGGCTGCCCGAAGGCAAGGATTCCGTGCAGCACAATCCCCAGCAACATTGCACACGCACGCAACGCATCCAGATCATGGTAGCGCTTCTTCTCCAACACAGGAGGCAGAGAACTCGACTCAATAGAAGATTGCTGATCCACTAAAAATTTATTTAGCGCCGGCAGCCCGCAGAATTTCAGCAACTTTTCCCCGGTCCTGTTTTATCCTATCCAAATCAAACTTCTTTTTTGTAAAGCCTGAAACAAGACCGTATAAAAGGGGCATACCCTCCCAAGACGCATCTACAACCCTAAGTGGTGTTTCGCCCTTTTTATTTTTCGCATTCACATTGGCTCCAGAAGCAATCAGGGTCTTCACAATGTCAATATTGCAGACGAGGGTTGCCTTATGCAAAAGAGTATCCCCCTTTTCAGGTTCGGCCGCGTTTACATCAACCCCTTCGGCAATAAACTTCTTTGTCGCTGCCAAGTCCTCATACAAAACAGCCTCAAATATATCGGTGATAGGAGGATGTGCTACAGCCCGAGTGTCAATAGGTTTAACATGGACCTCCAGAATCTGGGCACAAATCGATCGAGCCTTCTTTATTCTCTCGTAATCCATCTTGAGTCCATACGGAGCCCAGGCCGCACCGATAAGATCATACATTCCCTTGGCATCTTCCCAAGTTACCGAGAGCACGCCCAGGGCAGTTTGACCAGTTTTGTTTTTGATATTGGGATCAGCCCCATAATTCAAGAGAGCCTTAACAATTGCTGAATGCCCCATAGAGGCAGCGACTATAAGGGCCGTTGATCCGTCTGCTTGCTGGAGATTGACGTCCGCTCCAGCATCAATCAACACCGTGGCCACAACATCATGCCCAAAGATGATTGCCAATATAAGTGGGGTGGAATTTTGCCCGTCCTGCGTGCGTTGATCCAGATTCGCCCCAGTTGCAATGTGCGCATGGACTGCCTTCAGGTTTCCACTTATAGAAGCACCCAACAAATCCGTAGCCAACTTGCCTGTGGGCGTATTGCCTCCAGCTTCTGACTTGGCCGATGCTTCGTCTTTCTTTCCACAGCCAATTAATGCCGCGGCAAACAACATTACGATAAGAAATTGCTTCATGTTATTTAGCCCCAGCCACACGCAAAATCTCAGCGACTTTTACTCGATCCTTTTGTATCCGCTCCAAATCAAATTTCTTTTGCCACAAGGGTCCGATAATATCATAGCCCGGCTTTATGGTCTCCCATGGTATAGTCGCCGCAACCAGAGGTGTCTCTCCCTTTTTATTCTTTGCATTTACATTGGCCTTAGCCGTAACAAGGGCCTTAACTATATCAATATTACATATGAATACAGCTAAATGAAGTGGCGTGGATCCATCATCAGGCTTGGGAGCATTTAAATCAGTCCCAGCGGCAATGAGTTGCTTAACTGCAGCCAAGTCTTCCTTAAAGACTGCATCTAATAATGTCGTAGGTCCCGGCGTATTTCCGCCTCCACTCAAAATTTTTGCCACCTCTACGCGATCCTTGGCAATCCGTACAAGGTCGAACTTCTTTTGCGTTATGGCTCCGACAAAATCGTATATCGGTTTTAATGCTTCCATTGGCAGGGTAGTGAGAAAGAGGGGCGTTTGCCCTTTGTTATCCTTTGCATTCACATCAGCCTTGGCGGCTAGAAGCACTTTCACAATCTCAATATTACACACGAAAACCGCCGTATGAAGAGGCGTTGACCCATCATCCGGCTTCCGCTTATTAACGTCAGCACCTTCAGCAATGAGTCTCTTGACCGCAGCCAAATCCTCGACAAAGACGGCGTCCATCACTGGGTTCCCAGCGGTTGCAGCAGCAGCATTACCCCCAGCATCACGGAGAATTTGGGCGCAAACAGGCTGCCCGGCCATTACCTTCTCGTAATCAATTGTGACACCTGCTGGGCCGTACACAACCGCGCTTAAAAAATCCAGTATCCCCTTGGTTAATTCCCATGGAGC
>CAZHJW010000182.1:0-4378 GCA_964533265.1 uncultured Pedosphaera sp. | reverse complement strand
TCTCAACGGTTAAAACCGTGCCGCCTTCAAAACCCACTGGCGCGGCAAATTCAAATACTGCTGCCTGTTGCTTGCCGATACCCCCTACGTCCACCGCCCAACCCGATTTGCGTTTATCGCCATCAATGGAGCTGGCCACCGATAAGCTACCTGTATTCTGCTGATGCGTGGCCTTGGGGTTGATGAGTTTCACCGCCTGCCTTTTTCCACCCTTCTTGGGCGTTGCAAATACCCGAATATCGCTCAAGGCAAAGTTGCCATTACTGGCACGACCGGGCCCGTTGCGTTTCATCGACTTATCAACCAATGCCTCAATGCGTATGGCGTTTAGTCCCATCGCCTGCAATTCCGCCGTGAGCACCCAGCGATCGTTGACCGGATTCTTGCCACCCAGGATAAACGAGCCGTCATCCTGCTTGGCAAACGTTGCTCCATCAAGTGACTTGGCCTGCAGATGATCAAGGATCATCCAACCCATCTTTTGCGTGGCATTGGCCGGCGGATTCTTGGCCCACACGGCAAAACGCTTGGGTAACTCATCTTTTTCAAACTTCATTAAGGCTGCCACCAGTGGAGCATGTTCCTCTTCCCATTTGGCTTTGGCGGAGGCAGTGGCCGCCGAATCAACTTCAAGATCTATCTCGCTACGTATGGTCGTGGCGAAGGTATTAACAAAACGGTAGTAATCACGCGTAGGGATGGGGTCAAACTTGTGGTCATGACAACGGGCACAGCCAATAGTCATCCCAAGCATAGCAGTGCCGGTGGTATTTGCCATGTCATCAAGTTCATCATAGCGCGCGGATTCAAATTCCTTCTCAGTCAATTGTGTTGGAAAAACACCCGCACCCAAAAAACCGGTTGCCTTCATGGCCAACGGGTTATCCGGCTCGAATTCATCACCGGCGACCTGCCATTTCACAAATTGATCATAAGGCATATCGGCATTGAGCGCCTTGATTACAAAATCACGGTAATGAAAGGCGAACTTGCGGTCGTAATCCTGCTCAAAACCGTGACTCTCGGCAAAACGCGCCACATCCAGCCAGTGTCTTCCCCATCGTTCGCCGTAATGCTTCGAGGCCAATAGCTGATCCACCACCTTGCCGTAGGCATTGGGTGTCTTGTCTTTGATAAAGGCAGTTACTTCCTCTGGCGAAGGCGGCAAACCAACCAGATCAAAATACAGACGCCGAATCAAAGCCCTCTTCGAAGCTGGTTCATTGGGTTGGAGTTTTTTGTCCTCCAGTTTGCGCAGGATAAACCGGTCTATCTCATTAGCCTCCCAATCCTTGTTCTTGATTTTGGGGGCAGCTGGTTTCTTAAGCGGAACAAAAGACCAAAACTTGCGATCATCCTCTGTGACCTGCATGCCTTTACCGGCAATCGATTTCGCGGTTAGAGGTTTATCATAGGGTCCCCCCAAATTAATCCAGTCAGCAATCTTCTTGATGGAATTCGCGGCAAGTTTATCTGCCTTCGCCGGCATGTGCGGTTTATGGGCGTGAGTGATGAGTTGGTAAAGAAGACTACTCTCTGCTTTACCAGGAACAATTGAGGGGCCTTCCTCGCCTCCCTTGAGTAAGCCTTCCCGTGTGGTAAGATCAAATTCTCCTCGTATCTTGTCGCCGCCATGGCACTTGACACAGTTCTGTTTGAGAACCACGCGCACGTCGCTCTTGAAGAGTGCCAAGCCTTTGGCCATATCCTTCGCGTGTTTCTCCGAAACTTGAGGAGCAGAGAACCCCGTGATCGCGGCAAAACCAAAACAAAGGAAAGCAGTCCTATGCATGGATCAATTGTGACAGGAAACGCCCACAAGGCAATGCATCAAGGCACAAAAAAACGCCGGCCTCTCAGTCGGCGCGTAAATGGTGCAGTTACTTTTTCTTTTTATGCACGTTGTGACAAGCCTTACAATTAGTGGCCTTTTTAAGTGCAGCCTGATCATTTGCCTTGACGGCGGCAGTGATAGCTCCCGTCTTCGTTTTCCAGCTTTCCGCATCCCCCCTGGGCGGCTTGTATGCAGCCAACCACGCAGCGTACTTTGCGAGCACTGCCTTATTATTAGCGAGATCTTCATGAAGCTTGGCCTTGAAGCCTTTCTTCATCACTTCCTCGATCTGCTCGTGGGTAATTGTGTCGGCCGCCTGAGCGGACTGGCCCATCATCATGCCGAAGCAGACGACCATAAGGGTAAGGACGATATGTTTCATTGCCTTGTCGATAAACCGCCCGGATTTCACTGTTCAAATCCATGAAGCGCAAGTTCTTATTGCCAAAAAACCTGAGTAACTTCATTCAAGAAAACTTGCCAAAAACCGAATATAGGCTATTTTTCCCTCGTCCAAGGATTAACGCCCTAGGGCACAAGCGTTAAAAAAATCAATATAGCTATGAAATATATCACCACATTTGCATTGGCCTTCATGTTCACTGCCTTTGTTGCACTAGCAGGCGATAAGCCTGTTGAAGCCAAGATTGTTTGCGGCAAGTGCACAGCCAAAATTAAGGGTGCTGGATGCAGCGCAGCCATCACTTACAAAGGTAAAGACGGCAAAGCGGTATCCTACCTTCTAACTGGAAAGCTAGTAAAGGGCAAGGGTTGTGAAGGCATTGCCCACGGTAAAATCTGCAAACCTGGTTCAGGAGTATCTGCTTCAGTAACCGGCAAGGTTGAAGATGGCAAATTCAATGCCACGAAGATTGTTGCCAAGAAGAAGTAATCACTTAAGAAACTTCATTCAAGCCCCGCGAGAAAATCGCGGGGTTTTTTTTTGCGCTTATATCCCGCCTGCCTTAATCTCCTTTACCCATGGCGAAGGCAACACGTGAATTTATTTATGGCACCAACCCTGCATTCGAGGTACTGCGCGCCAAGCGTCGCACGGTGTATGGCGCGTGGTTGAACCAATCTTCGCGCACTAAGCCGCGCATGCAGAAACTGATAAAACTGTTGGAGCAACATGAGGTGCCTATTGAATGGGTGGAAAAAGGCCGTCTGATCCAACTCTCCAAGTCCACCGAGCATCAGGGGGTGGTTCTGAAAACTTCACTGTATCCCTACACTCCAAAAGACGAGCTCTTTACTCACCGCCGTCTTTTGCTGTTGGATAATATCGAAGACCCACATAACGTGGGCGCCGTATTGCGTAGTGCAGAAGTGTTTGGCTTTCATGGGGTATGTTTACCAAGTCGTGGAGTACCGGAGGTTTACCCCTCTGTGGTGAAAGTTTCCTCTGGAGCCACGGAATTCATGCAAATTACACGGGAGGCTTCAGCCAATCAATACGCACGTAAAGCTCAGGAGGCAGGCTACCAAATCGCTGCACTGGATATGAATGGCAACGCTACTCTAGATACGATTAAGGAAGCTGACCCAGAGAAGTTAATGTTGGTGATTGGTGGCGAAGACAAATCGGTTGGCCAATTTATTTTGAACATGGCCGATCACGTGGTCGGGATTACGCAATTTGGAAGGGTGAATTCTCTCAATGCTTCGGTCGCTGCCGGTATTGCGATGCACGCCCTGGGGTGGTCTAACAGAATAATTTCTCTTACGCCAAAATCGGCTTGATCAATTTTCCGTCCACATCGGTCAGCCGAAAATCACGACCCTGGAAGCGATAGGTAAGGCGCTCATGGTCAATGCCAAGGAGGTGCAGAAGTGTGGCATGGAGGTCATTCACGTGAGTGCGATTTTGCTCGGCGTTGTAGCCGAGGGCATCGGTGGTGCCGTGGGTAACGCCACCTTTGATACCCCCACCGGCCAACCAAAGACTGAAGCCCTTCATGTGATGGTCGCGCCCGACCACACCTTTACTGCGTTGAGCCATGGGAGTTCTCCCAAATTCGCCGCCCCACACGATGAGTGTATCCTTGAAGAGACCGCGCCGCTTGAGGTCGGTAATCAGACCGGTTATAGCTTGATCCACCGAGGGGCAGCAGTGGTTCTGCATGAAATTGACTAGGCCATTATGGTGATCCCAGCCCCGATGATAAAGTTGGATGAATCGCACGCCACGCTCGGCCAATCGTCGCGCGAGCAGGCAGTTGCTGGCGAAGGAACCATCGCCGGGCCTGCAGCCATAGAGGTTGAGCACCTCAGCGGGCTCCTTCGAAACATCCATCAAATCCGGCACGCTGGTTTGCATGCGAAAGGCCATCTCGTACTGTGAAATGCGCGTAGTGATTTCAGGGTCTTGCAGTAGGCCTGATTGTAATTCATTTAGTGACTGAACTGCATCAACCACATCACGCTGACGCTTCAGATCAATGCCGCCGGGCCGACGAACGTACATTACCGGGTCGCCTGTGGAGCGAAGTTGGATTCCCTGAAACTGGCTTGGCAGAAAACCGGTGTGCCACATACGAACAG
>CAZHJW010000181.1:0-4380 GCA_964533265.1 uncultured Pedosphaera sp. | reverse complement strand
CCGGAACCCATACCGCCGGAACCCATACCGCCGGAACCCATACCGCCGGAACCCACAACTGTCAAAGTAGGCTGAGTACTAGTAAGCGACTGTATCCATACTGCCGTTTCGGCCTCTGTCACACTCTTCGGCTTTGCCCCATTATCGGCCTCATACTGAGCCTCCAACTCATCAATTCGATTGGTGATAGCAGCCAATTCGTTCGGCGCTGTCACGATATAAACCTCCGGTTCCAGCTTGGACAAGACTCCTTGAATACCGTTCACCAGATTAATCCAGTAATACCTGCTTTGCAGGGCACGCTTCATTTTTTCGGAAGACTCCTCTTCCTTGGTTAACCGTATCGAGGCTGAGGCTACTTGAGAGGCCACTCCGGCAAACTGACTAAGTTCATCCTCGATAATCCCGGCCGCCGTTTTCTTCTTCTTCGAGATACTACTATTGGCAGCCGCCTGAACAAAGAGAACCAGTCCGGCGCAAAAAATTGCGGCGACCACATACGGGCTTCTCTTTTCGATTTGTCGGCTGACCCTCTCTTGCGTAGGTAGAAGATTAAATTCAGTGAGCCCCATTGTCGTCTTCCGTAAACCCAACCCAGACACCTCGCCCATCCAGTGCGCGTTGGATGCAAGAGCCTGCAGGTCGACACCCGGCCCAATCTCCATGTTTCGGAAGGGGTTGAAAAACTCAACCGGCAAATTGAATTTCTCTATAAAAAACTCCGCCGTGTAAATCATCGACGATCCGCCCCCGGCAAGGTAAATCTGTTGTGGCGCCTGCCCCCCTTGCTGCGAACGATAATACTGAACCGTCTGCGCCACCTGCTGATGCAACCGAGTCATCACATTGCGCGCTGTGCGTACTAAAATTGCCTGATAAGGGTCAGTGGGCTCCTCGGTATTGGTCAGATGCACATATCCATAAGCCACTTTATATTCCTCAGCCTGCACCCATTCCAAACCAGCTTCCTTTGCAAACTCCTGCGTAATTGCATTGGTTCCAAAATTAATACTTCGCACAAAAAATTGATCACCCTCAATGAAAATCACATTGGTGGTCTTGGAGCCAATATCAAGTAACATCGAGCAACCTTCCACCTCTCCATAGTTATGCATGAAGGCATTGCGCAAGGCGGCAGGGGAACCATCCACCAGCGAAAGGCGAAGTCCCATGTCATTACACACCGTGGAGAGACTTTCGATGACCTCCTCTTTCAACGCCATCAGCATAACGTCTAATTCTCCACTGTCTGAAGCGCCCATGACTTCGAATCCCCATTCTACTTCATCGAGCGGGAACGGAACTTGAGATGCTGCCTCATATTGGACTATTTGACCCACCTTTGATCCTTCCACAGCAGGGGTGCGAAGAAACTTGGTAAAACACTGATAACTCGGTGCACATAAATGGGCATCCATGCCCTTGGCACGAATTTCGTTTCGGTCGAAGAAATCCTTTAATGTTTCCTTAATTAGATCGGTTCGATCCGTCTCCTCCAAGCCGCGCAACCCCAATGGCACCACCTCATAGTGAGACAATACTAAGGTCCCATTGTCCTGTGGATCAAACACCGCCATTTTTAAGCTAGCGGCACCGGTATCAATGGCTAAAAACGGTTTCATTATAGAAACTACACAGAATCAACGAAGCACTCGGCAAGTGCCGATGACAGGTCTCATGCCTCGCCAACCCGCTAGGGCAATGTAACCCGAAAATGGGGAATCGCAATCTTTTTGCTGAAAAAACAGGCTATTCACGCTTGGTTGGACGGAAAATTCCGAGAATAGCCTTGGGCGAATCCATCCCCGCCAAAGTACTTAGTACCCAATACAAAACGCCTGACCCAAGTAATGGTAAAAATACCGCCTTCAAGCGTGCCACCATAGTGACCATTTCTTCGCTCAACTCCCGACACAACCCCCACCCAATTACACCAACTAAAACTGAGATCGCTGCCATCACTGGTAGTTGTTTTCGCAAACCCGGCAGGGCAATAGGGGCCAGCTCTTCCTTGCGACGCAAAGCACGCCACAATAGAGCTGCGTTCAGAGTAGAACTGATCGTATTGGCAATGCCGAAGGCCCCTTGTCGCAGTCCAGATTCAAACTGATTTACCAGCACCAGTGCCAACACAAGATTGATTCCCAGGCAGGCCATACTAATCTTAACTGGCGTTTTGATATCGCCCAGGGCATAGAAAGCCCGGACCAGAATCAATACGAGTGAATAGCCTGGTAACGCCGGTGCCAAACAACGTAAAGCCCAAGCCGCCCGTTCAGTAGCCGCGGCAGTGAATTCGCCATATTGAAAGAGCAACTGCACAATCGGCTCAGCCAAAACAAAGAGGAGCACCGCCGCAGGCAGGTTGAGGAAAAGCAAATGTCGTGCTGCCTCATCAATATTATTCCTGAAATCATCAAATTTTTTCTCAGCGGCCAGCCCCGACAAAGCAGGCAGTAAAAACGTCGCCATGGAGACCGCGAAAAGACCCTGAGGCAATTCAAGCAACCTTACCGCATACCCATAGGAAGCCACCACGTGTTCCCCCACAAAAAAGCCAATACAGTAGGTCGCCAACACGTTCAGCTGAAAAGCCGCCACCCCAATCACTCCTGGACCAAGCCGTTGGAGAATCGTACGAACTGAATCATCTGCCCAAGGCGAAATCCATTGCGGCCGAAAGCCTTCACTCCACAGTGTTGGGAGTTGGTAAAGGAGCTGTGCCACCCCGGCCACCAGCACGCCCACGGCCAGAGCAAAGATCTGGTCCTCAAGTTTAACTCCCCAGCGTGGGGCCAATAGCAGTACACTGGCAATCATCACCACGTTTAGAATTAAGGCACCCAGAGCCGGCAGGAAAAAATGCCCACGCGAATTGAGGATCCCCATGACCACTGCAGCAAGGCAGATCAACATCAGGTAGGGAAAAACCCAACGAAGCAGTTCAAGCATCAGGGTTATTTTTTGATCAAAATGCCCCCACTCCAAGGCAGCGGTAATTCCCAATAGACCGACTCCCACAATCACTGCCAACACGACCACCAATCCACTGATCAGGGCATTGGCCGTACGCCACATGGCTTCTTCCCCCGCATTTTTTTCCTGCTCCTTGAAGACCGGAATAAAGGCCGCCATCAGCGCCCCCTCACCAAGCAGTCGGCGAAAGAGATTGGGGATCATGAAGGCCAACACGAAAGCACCGGCCACCATTCCATCGCCCATGAAACGCGCGTAGCAGATTTCGCGCACCATACCCAGCAGGCGACTGGCCAGGGTGGCTCCAGCCATGGCCCCTGAGGATTTCAGCATTTCCGACATTATTTCAAATGGCGGTTCCTGTAATGAACGATGCAAAATTCTTTTTCTGCACGTAAAACCGATACTTCCTCAAAACTGTCCTCAAATGCAGGAAAAAATACATCGCCCTCCACTTCACGCTGAACAATCGTTAAAAACAAATCCGAACATAATGGCATCGCTTGTTCATAAACTTGGGCTCCACCAGCGATGAAAGCCGTACGCCCCTTCAGAAGCGGTGTAACTTCATCCAGTGACTGAATTATGGTTACATCCGGATGGGAAAAATCGCCGCGGGTCAGCACCATGGTTTCCCGGCCAGGCAAAGCTTTTCCAATGGAGTCAAAGGTGCGCCGGCCCATCACCAGCACCTGCCCCATGGTTGTTTCCTTGAACCATTTGAAATCCTCTGGGATATGCCATGGAATCTCCAAGCCGTTCCCGATCACCCGATTGAGCGACATCGCGGCAATGGCCTTAAAGGAACTCATACCGCCACCGGCGCCTTGATGTGCGGGTGCGGATCATATTGCTCGAGGGAAAAATCCTCGAAGACAAATTCATGGATATCTTTTACCTCCGAATTCACCCGCATCAAAGGTAACTCCCGCGGTTCACGGGCAAGTTGCTCTTTGGCCTGATCCAAATGATTAGAGTAAAGATGCAGGTCCCCGAAGGTATGCACAAACTCGCCCGGCTTAAGGCCCGTCACCTGCGCCACCATCAGGGTAAAGAGCGAGTAGCTGGCAATATTGAAGGGCACACCCAGAAACAAATCCGCACTGCGCTGGTAAAGCTGGCAACTGAGTTCGCCGTTGCGTACATAAAATTGAAAAAACGCGTGGCAGGGTGCCAGCGCCATCTGGTCCAGTTCCCCAACATTCCAGGCACTGACAATCAGACGGCGGCTATCAGGATTGGTTTTAATCTGTTCAATCACTTCATCAATCTGGTTGATCGAACGGCCATCAGGCGCGCGCCAGTCACACCATTGGGCTCCATACACCCGACCCAGGTTCCCTTCTTCGTCAGCCCACTCATCCCAGATACGAACGCCGTTTTCCTTCAGGTAACCGATATTCG
>CAZHJW010000180.1:0-4486 GCA_964533265.1 uncultured Pedosphaera sp. | reverse complement strand
GCGTTGGCGGCCGAAAAGCTCATTGAGATCGAGGTGCCCGAGCGTGCCGAATATCTTCGCGTGATCATGTCTGAACTCACAAGGTTGGTGAACCATGTTTCGCTGGTCGGGTTTTTTATTAATGACCTTGGTGCGCTGGGCACGCCACTACTGTATGCTTTCCGTGAGCGCGAAAAGATTCTTGATCTTTTCGAACAGGCTAGCGGCGCACGGATGATGTGTAACTACTTCCGTTTCGGTGGCCTGCGCAACGATGTGCCAGAGGGCTGGTTGGACCGTGCGCGCGAGGTGGTGGATCGCTTCCCGGCGTTTCTTGATGAGTACGAAAAGCTCCTCTGCGAAAACGAAATTATTTTAAGCCGCACACAGGGTGTCGGAAAATTGTCGCGGGAACTGGCCATTAGTGCGGGCATCACCGGTCCCATGCTGCGCGCCAGCGGAGAGGCATATGATTTACGAAAGGTTGATGCCTACGGTATTTACGACCGTTTCAAATTTCGCGTGCCTTACACCGACGGAGAAATGGGTGACTGCTATGACCGGTTTATGGTGCGCATGCTGGAGATGCGTGAGAGCGTTAAGATTTTGAAACAGGCGCTGGCCGATATTCCTGAGGGTGAAATCATGGGTAACGCTCCGCGCGTGTTCAAACCTAAGCCAGCGGAGGTCTACGGCCGCATCGAGGGGCCAAAGGGTGAGCTGGGATTCTATCTCATCGCCGATGGAACGCCCAAGCCCTACCGTTACCGCGTGCGCCCACCATCGCTCATCAATCTCACCGTGTTGCGCGACATGTGTCTTGGCGGAAAAATCGCCGACGCGGTCATTATTCTCGGCAGCATCGACATCGTTCTCGGGGAGGTGGACCGATGAACATCCTCGGAGCCGGTATCTTCAAGGGATTGAGGGTGACGCTGAAAAATTTTGTGGGTTCCTACTTTGACAAGGAACGCCTCACCACCAACGATTATTCATGGCGTCCTGGTGACAAACTCCCGCAAAGCGTCGGCGAATATCCCAAGGAGGAAGGCGAGCAACTTAGCGATACAACCACCGTCACCAATTACAGCCGCAACTTCCCCATGCTGCTTCACGATGGTGGTGAGCCGATGGATACGGTTCGATGTGTAGCCTGCAAAATCTGTGAACGCGAATGCCCGCCGCAATGCATTTACATCGAGAAGGATTACGACGAAAATGGAAAGCATATCAAGCGGCCGGCAGTCTTTGACATCGACGTATCCGTCTGCATGAGCTGCCAAATTTGCGTGGAGGTTTGTCCCTTTGACGCCATTGTGATGAATAGTCAGTTCGAGCTCTCCACACCCAATCGCTTTGCCGGCCTATTGCTGCGCCGCGATGATTTACTGAAGAGTAACGACTACTACCACCAGATTCACCCTGAGGAAGCTGCTGCGCGCGACCAGCAGATGGCCGAGGCAAAAGCTGCAAAGGAAGCCAAGAAAAAAGCTGCTGCCGAGGCTGCCAAAAAGAAGGCTGAAGAAAAAGCTAAGGCGGAGGTCGAAGCAAAAGCTCGGGAAGAGGCCGAAGACAAAACGGAGGACACTGAATGAGCCTGGACCTCATAAAGGATATTCTCATCGCCACTGTGCCGCTTCTGGTGATTTTCCCATCGCTCTTTGCCTTTACCACATGGATAGAGCGCAAGGCCCTTGCGCGCATCCAAAACCGCATCGGCCCCAACAAAGTCGGTATCCCTTGCACGCGCATCAGCCTCTTTGGCTTGGGCCAGCCAGCTGCTGACGGCATCAAGATGTTGTTCAAGGAAGACATTGTTCCCAACGGTGCCGACCGGTTATTTCACCTGCTCGCCCCCATTCTTGCGCTCATTCCAGCAATGCTGGTTCTGTGTTTTTTGCCGCTTGAGTTTCCATGGGGTAAGTTTATGTCCGCGAAGGCTGGCGTTCAGGCTTTCCTGCTGGATACGGCAGTCATTTTCTTTTTCGCCATTACCGGTCTCAACACTCTCGCCATCTTCATGGCCGGTTGGGCCTCGCGCAACAAGTACTCGCTCCTAGGAGGTATGCGCGCTATTGCGCAGATGGTCAGCTACGAAATTCCACTAGTGCTCTCGGCGGTTGTTGTAGTGATGAATGTAGGAAGTTTGAATGCTGCGGACATTGCCAAGGCGCAAGAGGGATGGAATTGGTTTGTGCTTACCCCATGGGGCCTTGCAGCGTTCATTATATTTTTCATTGCTGCGCTCGCAGAAACCAACCGGTCGCCCTTTGACCTTCCTGAGGCCGAAAGCGAAATCATCGCCGGGTACTTTACCGAATACAGCGGATTCAAGTTCGCATTGTTTTTCCTTGGTGAATACATCTCCATGTTTGCCATCAGCGGTTTGGCAGTGGTGTTGTTCCTTGGTGGGGGTGCAGGGCCGGGAGTTACAGCATATCCATGGATTGCGGTGGTATGGTTTATGGCAAAAATCTTCGCCCTTATTTTAGTCATGATTTGGTTGCGTGGAACACTCCCTCGACTGCGTGTTGATCAATTGATGGCTTTTGCCTGGAAATTCCTACTGCCGCTTTCCATTTTGAACATCCTTGTGGCCGGCTTTGCTCATTTTATCCCACAAGATAGTTTGTTCCCTAAGGTTGTGGTTTGGCTGGTGAGCTTTGGAGTTTTGTATGCAGCCGCTTGGGGACTCAATAAACTGAATCGTGCGGATGTGAAATCGCGCGAGTATAAATACGCTGAATGACAGAGGAGATTACATTCTGGGTGTTGGCTGTTATCGCCATCTGCGGAGCGCTGCTGGCTGTATGGCGGCGTAACCTGATTCACGGCGTTTTTGCTTTAATGATTTTCTTTGCGGCACTGGCCGGATTATTCCTGCTTCTTCTGGCCGAGTTCATTGCCGCAGTGCAAATTCTAGTATACATCGGCGCGGTGGGTATTCTGCTACTCTTCGCCATCATGCTCACCGAACGCGTTACCGGTGATGATGGACGGCGTGTCACTGCTCGAGGCTGGCTCTGGGGGTTGGCAGCGGCAGTGGCGATTTTTGTTTTCCTGCTGTTGCCAGCCATTCAAAAATCTGATCTTTCGCAGACAACCCAACCCGTAAAGCCTTCGGTGGAGGCACTTGGCCACCAGCTGATGAACCCTTACGTGGTTACGCTTGAAGTATTGGCGCTACTGCTCACTGCCGCACTCATCGGCGCGGTGGTCGTGGCTCAGGGGGCACAAGGAAAGGAGAATGAATCCGATGACTCTTGAGCATTATCTCATCCTCAGTGCGGTGCTTTTTTGTGTGGGGCTCCTGGGTGTGCTTACTCGGCGCAATGCGGTGGTGGTTCTTTTCTCCATCGAAATCATGCTGAATGCCGCCAACTTGAATTTTATCGCCTTCTGGCGGTTTGGTGAAAACCCGGATGCCTTGCAGGGTCCGTTATTTACACTCTTTACTATTGCAGTGGCTGCAGCCGAGGTGGCCGTGGGCTTGGCGTTGATCATTGCTGTTTATCGCCATTTCAAAACTGTGGACCTCGAACAACTCGATAGCTTGAAGGAAGAATGAGTACCACGACTTTAGCACTCATTCCTCTGCTTCCACTGGTGGCTGCCGTCATCAACAGCTGCATGAAATGCGGGCGTCGGGCTGCTGGGGTTGCAATTGTGGCCATGCTTGGATCGTGCGTTTTGGCGCTTTTGGCGTTTGGTCAAGCATGGGGCATGGATAAACCTGACACCTTCGATATCCCATGGCTCACGGTGGGGAGCACTACTATTAACTTCGGCTTTGTGCTTGATCCCCTTACCGGGGTTATGGCTGCGATGGTCACCTTTGTTGGACTGCTTATCTTCATCTATTCTTTTGGATACATGAAGGGCGATAAGCGCATGGCGCGGTTCTTTTGTTACCTGTCGCTTTTTGCCTCTGGCATGCTTGGGTTAATTTTGGCCAACAACCTTCTGTTGCTTTTCATGTGTTGGGAAATTGTCGGAGTGGCCTCCTATCTGCTTATTAGCTTTTGGAATCATAAGCCCGAAGCGGCAGCAGCCGGTAAGAAAGCCTTCATCGTAACGCGCATCGGCGACATAGGGTTTCTGATAGGCATTCTACTTGCATTCAAATACACGGGGACTTTGACTCTTTATGATGGAGGCAATGGCCTTTTGGAGCCAGGAATAGCCGGCAGCCTGTTCGATCCAGAGATCGCTGCAATTGTCAGTTTGCTATTATTTCTTGGTGCGGTGGGCAAATCCGGCCAACTGCCGTTGCATGTGTGGTTGCCTGATGCCATGGAGGGCCCAACCCCGGTCAGTGCCCTGATTCATGCGGCCACCATGGTGGCCGCTGGCGTATTTCTTGTGGCCCGGACCATGCCGATTTTTGAAGCTGGAGGCACGGAGATGGTGGTGGCTTGGACCGGTGCAGCCACTGCATTGGTCGCCGCATTCATTGCCTTAGGCCAATATGACATCAAACGCATCCTCGCTTATTCCACAGTAAGCC
>CAZHJW010000179.1:0-4532 GCA_964533265.1 uncultured Pedosphaera sp. | reverse complement strand
AGGACAGGGCCAAAAAGGCGGCCAAGGACAGGGCCAAAAAGGCGGCCAAGGACAGAAGACCGGCATGCAAAAGAAGCGCCCTCCCTTGAGCGAGGTGCTCGAAATCGACGGTGAGAAGGGTAAGGAATTAGACGCTCTGGGAAAAACTCATCACGAAAAAATTAAGCAAATTCAAGAGGATAAAGAGCTGACTCCAGAGCAGAAATTAATCGCCACTAGAGCAGCCCTTAAAAAGCTCGACGACAAACTCGAGGAGTTGCTGGACGATGACGAACTGGCTAAACTACGCGCTATCCGCCTAAAAAATGCTAATCCGCAAAAAGGTCAGCAACCAGGCGGCTTAGACCCTCTAAGGATCAAAGTCCTGCAGCTTACCAAGGAACAGATTAAAAAACTGACTGCGGCACGCCAGTTCGCCGGCAAAAAAATACTCGCCATCCTCAACGATAAAACGCTGAGTGCAACTGACAAGAAGAAGAAAACCCACGCTGTCCACAAACAACATCAAACCAGAATAGAGGAAATTCTGTCTCCTAAACAGCTCGCACTAATGAAGAAAATCAACCAGGCGGCTGCAAAAATGGCAGGCAAAGGCGGCAACAATCAAAACTCTGGCAAGCCCGGCGCTTCCGGAGGTGAATAGGCAAGTTTAGTTCATCAACATCAAAAAGCCGACCTTATGGTCGGCTTTTTTTTTGTTACAGATATTATTTAGGCTGGGAGATTCTTCAGCTTCAACAACCTCTGTACTTCTGCAACTGCCTAATCATCTGACAGAAGTTAGAACCACAGCCCGTATTATAATTTGTAAGACTATAACCCACCCCCCATTGGAAAATGAGAGACGACTAAAACCAAAACATAATAAAAATAAGGAGACGTGTTATGCGGAAAAAAACGACTCACAAAATTGCTGTAGCCGGCACAGTATGCATCCTTTTAATCCTATCCACCTTTGCCCGGCACAATGCCCGCAAACATGCTCCACGAGGTAAAAAGCCTGAGCCTCCCGCTTTACGACATCATGCCTCTCACCATAAGGTCTCTCAATCACTTACTGCAGGCAAAAGACATCAGGCGTTAAGGAGGCGCCCAACGCGGCCCGGTCCTCCTCCCAATCCGCCGTGGCCTCCCAAACCCACTACTCCACTCGATACATCTATCGATCCAGCCAAGGAACTCATGATCACCCACCTGAAGGTGGTGGAGGATCCAGTTCGTACTAATCCGAAAATGGGTAAACGAGCTGTTTGGACTTTTAAACATCTCATGATAAACATGGCTGGAAATAATGACCCGGCCACTTTTGTCCTCAATTGGCTCAAACACTGGGAATCTGATCAACTGGTTAATGGCCATATTTCACCTGCCAGACCGGCGATTACTGAACAAATCATCGAACCCTGGATGGCCGCCAGTGGAGGAAAACGACTGAACCTCGATATTGCCCCCTTCAAGTTGCTGGCCATCGTCAACCGAATGGATCTTCGTGTACACGATGAAAACTCTGTTTCCACTGCCGGTGAAGGCAGGTTCATTTTTGGTGTGCTCAAGGCTGACGGCACCCCCCTTCCCCCTATAGCAGGGCCGGCACCCGGAGGTTTCACTGTCATTTTTGAATACGAGCTGCTGGCCAAAGATATGCGTCAGCTCGATCGGTGGGCGAGAAGCTGGCATGAACTAAAGCGACACAAATTGGGAGACCCTAATTTCAATCGCACATTGGAACGTGTCACGCGTCTGTTCACAGACCAAAGGCGCGCTCCTGGTAAAACTAATGGTAACGCCATTAACCAAATCCGAACCAACGAATTTACCATCGGTCCCAACTGGGAATTGCGCGAATTTACCTTGAATACAGGTACAGGCATGCTCGAGCAACATACGGTTGCCTTAACGCCTGACACATTCAGTCTGAACGGAACCCCTCAACTGTCTCAGTTGATCAATGACAATGAGGCCACCATTATGGATGGATCGTTCAATGTCCCTTCTACATTACTTGGCCCTGGTTCTGTAGCCGGCCCGTTCGTGCCGGAAAATTTTCCGGATTATATGGATCGCACATTCACCGTGATTCCACTTTTTGATCCGTTTGTCGACATTCCGTGGAGTGCAGAAGGAATCATTAATAATGAGGCCAGACACAGGTTTGCTCTAAACACCTGCCACGGCTGCCACCGGTCCGAGACGGATACCGGATTTCTACAGGTCGGTTTCCCGACTGAACACAGTCTCCCCAAATCACTTGGAGAAGAAGCTCAATTAGCCACTTTTTTAACTGGCTCAGAAGTAATGGATCCGGTGCAACCGGAGGCAACCGTAAGGATATTCAATGACCTGAAGAGACGCTCAGAAAACCTGAAGGGTTTATTGGATCACTTGGTTAGCCGTCAAAAAACGAAACCACCTAGAAAACCGCACCGCCCACGTTTTATCCATTGATGACAATCAACTGGCCATTGAATGTTCGAACAGGCACCCAGCACCCATTCCCTTAGTGGAAAGGGTTACTTGCCCCCAATATTATTGCTTTTTCGGCTGCGGATTTCCTCCAGGACGAGCACCCCCCTGACCTGGGCGCCTACCTTGGCCCTGCCCTCTTTGGGAGCTTGCCCCTTCCTTAAACTTCTTGAATTGTTCTTCAGTTAAAACCTCTTTGATCTTGGCTTCATAAGCTTCACGAATTTTTTCTATCTTTGGCGCGCGATCTTCGCGCGAGATATTACTATCGAGGAAGAGTTCACGCATTTGAGTGCTTAGACTCTGTCTGGCGGCATCCAGATTCTTTTGTTGCCCTTCATTAACTCCCAAAGCGGCAAATTCGTTGCCCCTGCCTTGTCCTCGTCCACTTTGACCACGGCCGCCCTGTCCTCGGTCATTCTGGCCGCCTTGAGGACGCTGAGCACGCTCTTCGGCCATCTTCTTTTTCTGCTCATCAGTTAGAAGGGCATCAGTCTGTTTTTGGTACTTCTCAGTAAGCTCCCTGAACTTGGCCATCATAGCCTCGCGATCGCCACCACCCCCCCGCAGCTCCTCAAACATTTTGCGCGATTCCTCACGGCGAGCTGTCTGAATTGCATCTATTTTTTCCTGCTGTTCCTCGCTCAGGCCCAGATTGGCATAAGGATCGCGCCGGCCAAAACCTCCACCGGGACGTCGCCCTTGCTGCCCAGGGCGAGCCTGGTTTTTTCCGTCCCCGGGCCTCCGCTTCGTTTGTGGTGCCTTAGGCGATTCCACCGGCTCTTCATTTGCCTTCAGCTCTTCATTTCCGGCCTTTTCTTCCGGCTCCTCAGACGCCTCCATTTTGGCCCGCCTGTCCAACTGGCTTTCACCACACCCAGCCAACACCACGACCATCGACAACAAAAGTACCTTCTTCATGAGTCGATCATACGGCCAAGTTTCAAATGTGCAAGGAAGCATTCCAGCTTGATTTAAAGGCCAAAAAAAACGCTTTAAGCCACCAGGCAATTATCTTTGGCGGCAGGAAATAACAAGCGCCAAAACGATTTCTAGGCCAATACAATTTGCTCTTGTCCACCGAGTCATACCGTAGCAGTATCCCTTAATCAATGAGTTCCCCGGCCCCAAAAACAGCCCAACAAATAACGATTCTTTTATCAGATCGTGATATAGAGGGAGGTATTGCGCGCAGCACCCATGCGAAAGAGGAACTAACACTTGCTGAATTAATTAGCAGATACTTAACCCGTATGGGATTCGAAAGCGCTCTGGCCAGCAGCATCATTGTCCAACTTCTGACCAGCGGCAAGGTGCGAGTAGATTTTAGCACCATCGTGCAACGCCTGCAATTGAAGGATATGAATGATCGCATGAAGGCACCTGAAGCAATGGCCTTGTTTGACAATTTTGCAGCCAGCCTGCGCACAAGTGACGACATATCAGGTAAGGGAAAAACGATGCGTATAATGGTGCAAAAACCTCGCCAGTAATTCCTATTTACAGTAAGAACCATATCGTCCTCCACCAAACCCACGCAAGACATCAATCTTGAAGTGGAAATATCAACCACAGGGCGGTTGCGTGGGTCGTTGTGAATATAAACGAACCCACTTACTTCAAAAAGAGGCGGCCCAAGGGAGCCAGTTAGTAGTTCTAAAGAGTTTTGTGAAGGCGAATGAGGCTCGCCATTCGTGTTCAGGGCGTTCACGTGGGGAGCATGAAATACTTCGACGTTAAATCTCTTCTCATTAGCGTACCCCTCGCTTCTATCGTATTCTTTTTCGGCTGCAAATATCCCACAATAAGCACGGAAGGGGATGTTGAGATTCAGCGATCTGAATTCGGGGTTGCGTACAGATGTAGAATCTGTGGATGGAGAGAAGGTGGGCCGAGCTGGAAGGATGTAATTAAACATGTGAGAACAGTCCATTCCTGTCCAAACTGAGCATCGGTAAATAATATAGGCCGATGAGGGGTTACAGTTGGGCAGTGGTGGGCCGGAGTCGGTGAAATGCCACCCCTTTTACTTTGCAGGGATAAAAAAATGGCTCCAGAGGCTGGACTCG
>CAZHJW010000178.1:0-4532 GCA_964533265.1 uncultured Pedosphaera sp. | reverse complement strand
GGGTCGAGATTACAACGGTGAGCTATTGCCAGAAGTAATACACCGGCGAATTTTCCCAGAAGAAAAACAGTGTTAACAAAATAAAGGTCGGAATCAGAATAGCCACGCTCCAAGCCATATAGCCAAAGAAGCTTGGCATCTTCACCCCATTTTCCTCAGCGATGGCTTTGACCATAAAGTTGGGTGCATTGCCAATATAGGTGTTGGCACCCATAAACACCGCTCCACAGCTGATCGCCAATAAAGTCTTTGCCATCGGTCCCATCAGTGAAGTCGGGTCTCCTCCGGCGGTGTTGAAAAACACCACGTAGGTGGGCGCGTTATCAAGGAAACTCGAAAGCATACCTGTGAGCCAGAAATACATCATGTTCACAGGGTCATTAGTGCTACTCTGCACCGCCAGGATCACACTCGAAAGACTTCCATCAACTCCCGATTGCAGAATTTTCAAAGCCGGAATCATACAGATAAATATGGCTATAAAGAGTTTTGCCACTTCCAAAATCGGTTCCCAGGTGAAGCCGTTTGCCGCACGAACATTCGATTCCTCCTCGCCTTCAGCTGGCACCTCATGCCCGTGATCATCCTTTACCATTTTGTACATCGGCGTGAGCTTAAGGCTCACCAAAGCAATTAGTATCAACAGCACATCCCTAACTAAATTGGAAAATGGAACTGTCACCCCAAAAATGTGAAGGCCCTTGGTTTCGTCATGGGTTTTCGTTGCTCGTAATTGGTTTACGGCTGACACACTGTGCAAGTGGGCGACACGTTTTTTATGATATTCGCTATTGCTGTCATCCAGAACTGCATCCTTATTTTCAGTAACATAATTAACCAAATCTGCCTTCGCCGTTTTCATATCAAACTCCGCCGATTCGATCTTTGGGGCCATTTTCTCGGCCACCGTCGGGTCGGTAAACTTGTTTTTCCCAAGCCATGTGGAAAATAAAATTGCGGCAATAATACATCCGACCATTGCAAAATTTATGCCCCCCTCCAGCTTTAAAGGCACTTTTTCACCATCGTCAGGTGCCTTGCCTTCTTTTTTGAACATGAGGCTGTCAAAAATAAAGAACACTCCGAGCAGAAAGATCGCCAGCGGGGCCATCACTGGCAATAGCTTCATAGTCCAGAAAAAATCCACTCCCTTGAGAAAGCCGAGAAACAAAGGAGGATCACCCAAAGGCGTTAGAGACCCGCCGATATTGGCTACCAAAAAAATAAAAAATACCACCACATGGACTTGGTGCTTTCGCCAGGCATTCGCCCTCAAAATCGGCCGGATCAACAGCATAGCCGCACCTGTGGTCCCCATCCAACTGGCCAAGATCGTGCCAATCGCGAGAATACCGGTATTCACTGCCGGCGAGCCGCGAAGGGATCCTTTCAGACAAATACCCCCCGCGGCCGTGAAGAGAGCCGCCAGCAGGATAATAAAGGGCACATAATCCAGAAGCACGATGTGGAGTATTTCGTAAAATGCATCCCCTTTGAAGGTAGCCAAGAATGGGATCGAAAAGAGCACAATCCAGCCGGCAGCCACCTTGCCGTAATGGGCGTGCCAAAAATGGGCGGCTATCAATGGCCCGAGCGCGATGGAAAGGAGCATGCCGACGAAGGGCATTACCCATAATACGCTTAGCTTGCTTCCGTCTACACCATGATGTGAATGTTCCGCATGTGCCTCTCCTGTCTCTGCACCCAAAAGTTCAGGCACACCCGCTAACAAGAGCAACAACCCCAGCCAGCTCATCCAAAGCGTCCGGTTTTTCATGATTTTGAGCAGGTCAACACGATAACCGCGTCCCTTATTCTTACCCCTATCAAAAATTCACGCTCAATTCAAACCATTTCACCCCTCAATTTGGGAATTGAAGATTGCAACGTACCGCTCCTTCGGGCAAAACCCACCCACCCGTTTGACAATGAGTAGCCCACCCCCAAATCGCGCCATGAAGAGGGTGCCCTGTGAACGCTGTGGAACCAACACGTTTATTCCGGCCAATCTGGGTATGTTCCAATATGCCGACTGCCAAAGTTGTGGGCACGCGGTTATGGCTCCGGTGAAACTCGACCAATTCGAATTACGGGCGGTATGTGGATCAGGTGGAATGGCCACTGTGTATCGTGCACATGACGAAACCCTTGACCGTGATGTCGCTGTTAAACTCATGCAACCAGAGTTTGCCAATGACGCCAACTCCATGGCTGGGTTTTTCAAGGAAGCCCGCTATCAAGCCTCACTTAATCATACGAACATTGTACAGGTCTACAACTATGGCCAATTTAAAGGATACAAATATCTGGTGATGGAAGTAGCCGATCAGGGCGATCTGGATGGTCGGATCAAACAACAAGGTCGAGTTGATGAACTTTACGTACTGGATGTCGGCATCAAAATGTCCAGTGCCCTATCTTTGGTACAGAAAAAAGGAATGATGCATCTTGATCTTAAGCCGGATAATATTCTCTATAATGCGGATGGAGAACCCAAGTTGACAGACTTTGGTATCGCAAGGCGCGAAGATGAAGGCCGGGCCAGTGAGTTGCTTGGAACACCCTATTACATTGCTCCCGAACGTGTGGCAGTGGGGAGACAGGATTACCGTTCTGACATGTACTCTCTAGCCGCAACGATGTATCACGCTCTCACTGGGCAGGTGCCATTCGATGCCCCCTCAGTGGAAGAAACCGTGTGGATGCATGTAAAAACACGCCTCAAGCCCCCCCGGAAAATTGCGAGTGATATCAGTGCCAATACTGAAGGCGCTATTTTGCGGGCAATGAACAAGGATCCTGAAAAACGCTTCACCACGTTCGACGAACTGATTATGACTCTTGAAGCATCCCGTGGAGAACTCCTCCGTAAAAGAAGCGGACACAAAAAGGGTTGGTTCTAGTTTCAGTCAGTCTCTACACTCGACAATCCCGCCCTTAATCTAATACGCTATCCCAAGTGCGCCAGATTAGCTCAGTTGGTAGAGCAGCAGTTTTGTAACCTGCAGGTCACCTGTTCAAGTCAGGTATCTGGCTCCACTTTCTTCTCCTACTCCACCTGCACTTCGTGGTACTCCAATGCCCATTCACGCATGAACCGGACTTGCTGTGGATTGATCTTGTAGATGATTAGCATCGGGTTTTCCGGCGTACCCAGATACTGACGCAGCAATGGGTTGGCTTCCCAAATAGCTTGAATCTCCGATTCATCTTCCAGCACCTCAGCCTTGCCGGTGATACGCACCTGATCGTGTTTGCTATCCATGTAGCACAGTTCCACCTTCGGATTAGCGGCTATCTCTTGTGTCTTGTGATAGGCCTTGAGGTTGGCGACATATACAGTAAAGCCATCAGTCTTTACAGGAGACACAGGTCTCAAGCGTGGTTGCTCGCCATCAATACTGGCGAGCATGGGAAATTTTGCTTCCTTCATCACACCCTGCGCCAGAGCAGGTAACTGGGCAGGATCAATTGGATCTGGTTCAGGCTTTGCCATAGTGCAATTAAGTATCAGGATCAGTGTTTGAAAAACGAACCGTACGAATATCCTGTTCACGCCCGGTGGGTGTAGCCACTTCCGTATAAAGATCCGGACGACGACTCCGAATCCAGCGCACTCCGGTACACATCGTGCGCGTTTCAGCCTTTAGATTAGCAATCACCAGCTCTTCACCTGCTTTCCAAGTCTCGGCCAATACATCTCCGTAGGGATCAAGGATCATCGCATTGCCAGTACGCACCTCGTTATCGTCGCGCCCCACTCCATTACTAAAAATCAGAAAAAGGCCGTTATCATGTGCACGGGCAGGCAACCATTTCATCAGCCACTCGCGGCCCTTGGGGCCTCGAAATTCTGCCTCAATAGCTTCAGGATCACTTTCCCGATTTTCCCAAAGGGCCACATCAATCGCACCCATACAACGTGGACTAGGTGTGGCACAACCGCCAGTCTGATGGGGCGCAATCAAAACCTCCACTCCTCGCAGCGCATTGATCCGTACATTCTCTCCAAGGTTACAGTCATAACAGATCAGAATACCAGCGCGAGTCCCGTTTGGCAGTTCAAAGACCGTATACTGGTCGCCACAACTGATGTGTTCATTGATGAAGGCATGCAATTTGCGGTGGCACGCTGTGCGTCCATCGGGCATGGCTACCACGTAACTATTAAAGAGCCGGCCATCCTCGCCACGTTCAATAAACCCTGCACCAACTGACAAGTCGTGTTCTTTTGCTAGTGCCAATAATGCCTGCGTGCATTCACCTTCTGGGACTGACTCAGCCAACTCTTCTAGGTCTTTCTGCGGAAGATTTCGTAAATGCCAGTAGCCGGTGAGGCACATCTCGGGAAACACCACCAATTCCGCACCCTGCCGTGCCGCCTCAGCGGTAAGTCGCCCTACCGTTTCCAAATTTGCAACCTTATCACCAGGCACATGCTGAAACTGTACGGTTGCTGCTCGGAGATCGTTCATGTGCAGTAGTAAATACCCGGTTGAAGCAAACCTATAAACCCGAAATAAACGCCAAAA